>CANNJE010000087.1 GCA_947504605.1 Chitinophagaceae bacterium | reverse complement strand
AACACTTTTCTTTTGAGTGCCATAACCTACGTTGATGACAACCTCATCTAAAGTAGCAGCACTGCTCAATTCCATTGAAATGCCAACAAATGAGTTGTCATTTACAGTATGCTGTACTGCTGTCATACCTGTATAAGTAATAACCAACACAGATCCTTTTCCCGGAACAGTGATAGAAAAACTACCCTGCCCATCGGTTGTAGTAGCTACTGTACTACCTTTAATTGCAACGGTTGCCCCGCTAATAGCTTCACCGGTTGCTTTGTTTGTAACTTTTCCCGAAATAGGGATGGTTTGCCCAATGGCATGATTAAAAATGCTAAACAGAAGAAAAATAGCACTTAATGCTACGAGTTTTGGCTTCATAAACAATCGTTTTGGTTAATGTGTAAAAATTCATTCTCTGGCGAAAATGATAATAGCAAACTTCTTTTTGGCAATTAAAAAATAAAATTAGAGTGTTTGAAATTTCAGTCCTAAAAAATGCACACTTCATTACTACATCAAAATCGTAATTCTAGCATTTTTGGCACATTTTTACTACTTCATTACTACATCAACCATTTTTATTATATTTACACTCCCACAACAAAAGGCCTATGTTATATAGAATTTTATTCCTTTTACTACTTCACTCTGCTGTTTATAGTCAAAATACTATAGGAATCCCTGATGTTGTGAACTACTACAAGGGTACATACAGCGCAGGCTTACAAAACTGGGATTTAAAACAGGATAAAAACGGTATTATTTACGTTGCAAACAATGAAGGACTTCTAAGTTTTGATGGTAAATATTGGAAATTATACCCCCTGCCCAATAAAACAAATGTTCGTTCCGTAGAAATCGGCCCCGATAATAAGGTGTATGTTGGAGGCCAGGATGAATTAGGATATTTTTCGCCCGCAGCAAATGGCAAACTTCAGTACACATCTATCACCAATTTATTGCCTGAAAAAGTAAGGTCTTTTGGTGATGCCTGGGATATTGTCTGCTTTGGAAATGACATTTTTATACGTACGTTAAATAATATCTTTAAGCTATCTAATAAAAAAGCAACTGTTTATAATGCCAATTCTGTTTGGTCTTATATGGCTGTTTTTAATAACCATGTATATGCTCAGGATCTGGAAAAGGGCTTATTCACCTTTGAAAATGGCGTTTGGAACCCGATACAAGGCTCTGCAGAATTAGTGAGCAAACAGGATATTACAGGTATGCTGCCAATGAATAATGACAGTATTATCATTACTACCCTCAAAAAAGGGTTATTCCTACTTCACGAAAACCTAGTATCGAAAATAAACTCCCAAAATAACCCGCTTTTCGAAAAAGAACGGATTTACTGTGCCACAAAAATCAATAATAACTGGATTGTTTTGGCCAGCACCTATAGCGGTATCTATATCACAGACACAAAAGGGAACATTATCCAGCGTTTTTCCAAAAGAGAGGGACTTCAAAACAACAATGTATTAAGTGTATTTTTGGATAAAGAAAGTAATCTTTGGCTTGGACTTGACAACGGCATCGACTTTATAGCTTACAACAGTGCTATAAAGCAAATTAACCCCAGTTTGCAGGATGGGCCAGGGTATGCGGCCATTATTAACAAGGATCAGTTATTGATGGGTACCTCTAACGGTCTTTACAGTGTGCCGCTTCAAAAGATACAGGATTTAAGTTTCAGCAAAGGTGATTTTACTCCTGTTACGAATACAAAAGGGCAGGTTTGGGGGCTGGCTGAAATAAACAACCAGTTGCTTTTAGGACACCACGATGGAGCATTTATTATAACCAACAATACCGCAACCCCTATTTCAAAAGATCCTGGATATTGGAATTTTGTCACACTCACAACAAGCAATACCCCTAGCAAAATAGTAGCAGGAAATTACAATGGTCTGGGCTTTTTTGATTTTATAAATGGGCAATATATACAATCGGGCAAAATTCCGGGATTTATAGAATCATCCAGATTTGTTGCCACTGATAATAAGAATAATTACTGGGTATCACATCCTTACCACGGTGTTTACAGGATTTATAAAAAAACAGACAGTTCTTTTACTTCTGTTTTATACACGGATAATAAAGGGCTGCCCTCTGTACTAAACAATCAGCTCTTTAAAATAAAAAACGAAGTAGTTTTTGCTACAGAAAAGGGCATATATTTTTACAATTCATCAAAAGACTTTTTTGAACCCTCCCCTTATTATCAAAAAATATTGGGCACCCAAAGCATTCGATACATGAAAGAAGATAAATCAGGTAATATCTGGTTTATTCATGAAAAAGTATTGGGGGTAATTGATTTGTCGGGAAAAGAACCGACAGTCATTTACATTCCTGAACTCAATAATAAAATGCTGAGTGGTTTTGAATCTATCTATTCCGTAAATGACAATAATATATTTTTAGGTGGCGAAAAAGGTTTCTTTCACATCAATTATGAAAAATATAAAAATACCGTTATTGACCTAAACGTACAGATAAGAGTGGTTAAAATAACCGATAAAACAGACAGCCTTTTATTTGGAGGATTTTTCAAAGACGTCAATGACAACCAAATTCAGGACAGTAAAAATATTCCTCAAATAAGTCATACCTGGAAAACCATTCATTTTGAATTTTCATCTGCAGTGTTTGGCTTCCAATCAAACCTTGAATATAGCTACCGGCTAAAAGGTTATGACGAAAACTGGAGTGAATGGACAAAAAGAACCGAAAAAGAATACACGAATTTAGCAGAAGGAAAATACACATTTGAAGTAAAGACAAGAAATAATTTGGGCAAAGAATCTGAGCCTGCTTTTTTCATTGTTAGAATACTTCCCCCATGGTATAAAACAATTTGGGCGCTGTTTATATACTTGTTAATTTTTCTTGCATTGCTTTATACCCTTTACAAATGGCTCAAGAAAAAATTCAGACTTCAGCAAACAAGGTACGAAGAAGAACAAAAAAGACTGCTTTACATCCATGAACTGGAAAGAAATAAAACAGAAACAGAAATGGTGGCATTGGGCAATGAAAAACTGGAAGCTGAAATCAATTTCAAAAACTCCGAACTGGCATCCTCTGCCATGCACCTTGTAAAAAAAGGAGAATTGATTTCTAAAATAAAAGGAGAGATCGTACATGTTATCAAAGGACTTGACAATCCTCTGGTTACTGCAGAGTTAAAGAAAATGATCAAGGCGGTGAGCGAAGACGACAATATGGATAAAGAGTGGGAAAACTTTACCAAACACTTCGATAAAGTGCAAAGTGACTTCCTCGTTGAATTAAAAGAAAAACATCCTTCCATCACCGGAAATGAATTAAAACTTTGCGCCTATTTACGCATGAATTTATCTACCAAAGAAATTGCACAATTGATGAATATCTCTGTTAGAGGTGTTGAAATAAGCCGTTACCGACTTAGAAAAAAACTTCAGGTCGCAACCGAAACAAGCCTCTTTGATTATTTAATTAAAATACAGACAAAACCTTAACAATCCGGCATTACAACTTAATCAATTGCAAAAATGCGCTGTTTTACTAACCTGGGCACTCTAACAGCATGATTAGAATCATTTTTATTCTAAACAAGTATAACCATCTTTGCTTTATGCAACTTTGGAAAAATATAATTAACAGACCTTCCTGATTTCCGTTTCCCACTTGCCGCCCCGATGGGCGCCCCCAACTCCATTTTAATACTTTTACTTACTATCATAAATTATTGTATGAATACAATCATAGAACCGTTCCGGATAAAATCTGTTGAACCCATATATTTTAATACAGAAGCAGAAAGGGCCCTTATTGTAGAAAAAGCATTTTACAACCCGTTTCTTATTCACTCAACCGACGTAATGATCGACCTGCTCACAGACAGTGGCACCAGTGCTATGAGCAGCAATCAATGGGCTGGAATGATGCAGGGCGATGAATCCTATGCAGGCAGCCCCAGCTTTTTTCGCTTCGAAAAAACCATACAGGAAATCACAGGTTTCCCGCTGGTAATTCCTACACACCAGGGAAGAGCTGCAGAGAAAATACTGTTCAGTATTTTGGGAGGCAAAGGGAAATATTTTGTAAGCAATACCTTATTTGATACTACCCGGGCCAACATAGAGTTCTCCGGGGCAGAGGGTGTTGATCTGATATGCGAAGAAGGGAAACATCCCAGCATACCAGCCCCATTTAAAGGCAATATGGATACAACCTTGCTTAAGAAATTTATAGAAGAAAAAGGAACAGCAAATATTCCGCTTTGTATCATTACTGTTACCAACAACTCGGGAGGTGGACAACCCGTAAGTATGCAAAACATAAAAGAAGTAAGGGCTATTTGTACAGAATATAAAATCCCTCTTTTTATAGATGCCTGCCGTTTTGCAGAGAACTCCTATTTTATTAAACTCAGGGAGGAAGGCTATGCAGATAAATCTGTAAGAGAAATTGCAAAAGAACTTTTTTCTTATGCCGACGGTTGCACCATGAGTGCCAAAAAAGATGCTTTTGCCAATATTGGAGGTTTCCTTGCCATGCGCAATGAAGACCTTGCTCAGCATTGCCGCAACCTGCTGATCATGACAGAAGGTTTTCCTACTTATGGAGGTCTTGCAGGCAGAGATCTGGAAGCCATTGCTATCGGATTAAATGAAGTGCTGGATGAACATTATTTACAATACCGCATCAGAAGCATTGAATACCTCTCCAATAAATTAATTGCCGCAGGTGTACCAGTGATGCAACCTGCCGGAGGACATGCTGTGTATCTTGATGCAAAAGAATTTCTGGCTCACATCCCTGTTGATCAATATCCCGGTCAGGCATTGGTAGCAGCCTTGTATGTACATGGAGGAATACGAAGTGTGGAAATCGGATCATTGATGTTTGGAAAATATGATGAACATAAAAAACTGATCCCTGCACAATTGGAACTTGTGAGACTTGCCATTCCAAGAAGGGTCTACACTCAAAGTCATATTGATTATGTAGCAGAAGTAATCATTGAAGTATTTAATAAACGTGATGAGATAAAAGGATTAACCATCACAGAAGAACCACCCATGCTAAGACATTTTACTGCCAAATTAAAACCAATTGAGTCAAAATAAAAAAATCATCAACATGAAAAATATAAAACACAGCTGGGCTGAACCTTACAAAATTAAAATGGTGGAGTTACTAAAAATGACTACACCCGCACAAAGAAAAAAAGCCATGCAAGATGCTGGCTATAATACCTTTTTATTAAAGTCGGAAGATGTATACATCGACCTACTTACAGATAGCGGCACATCTGCTATGAGCGACAGACAATGGGCAGGTATGATGATGGGAGATGAAGCTTATGCAGGCAGCCGCAATTTTTATCACCTCGAATCTGTGGTAAAAGATATTTATGGATACAAATACCTGATCCCTACTCACCAGGGCAGAGGCGCAGAAAATATCCTATCAAAAATTTTGATAAAAAAAGGCGACATCATTCCTGGCAATATGTACTTCACCACCACTAGACTGCATCAGGAATTGGCTGGTGGAAAATTTGAAGACATTATTATTGATGAAGCACATGACCCGGAAAATGATTTTCCTTTTAAAGGAAACATTGATTTAAATAAGCTCGATAAGCTAATAAAAAAATACGGTGCCAAAAGAATCCCCTATGTAAGTATGGCCACCAGTGTAAATATGGCTGGAGGTCAACCCATCAGTATGAAAAACTTGAAGGAGCTAAGAGCATTTACAAAAAAACATGGCATCCGTGTAATACACGATATGACAAGGGTTGCAGAGAATGCATATTTCATTCAGCAAAAAGAAAAAGGATATAAGGACAAAACGATCAGGGAAATTGTAAAAGAAATAAACTCCTACACAGACGGAGCTACCATGAGTGCCAAAAAGGATGCACTGGTAAATATCGGAGGATTCCTTGCCGTAAATGACTGGGATGTTTTTGAAGAAGCAAGAAACATGGTCGTTGTATATGAAGGCCTGCACACTTATGGCGGCCTTGCAGGAAGAGATATGGAAGCTATGGCAATTGGTATTGGCGAAAGCGTTAATGACGACCATATCAAAGCAAGGGTTGGTCAGGTAATTTATCTTGGAGAAAAAATGTTAGAATACAATGTTCCCATTGTAACACCCATTGGCGGACATGGTATTTTTGTTGATGCAAAAAAGTTTTTACCTCATATTAGTCAGGACCAATTCCCTGCACAAACACTGGCTGCAGAAGTTTACCTGGATGCAGGCATAAGAACGATGGAAAGAGGGGTGGTTTCTGCCGGAAGAAAAGCCAACGGTGAAAACTATTACCCAAAACTCGAACTGGTAAGATTCACCATTCCTCGTCGGGTTTACACTCAGGCGCATATGGATGTAATTGCCGAATCTGTGGCAAGAGTTTATGAACGCAGAAATAAAATAAAAGGAATGAAAATGATCTATGAACCTAAATACCTCCGTTTCTTCCAGGCAAAATTCGAAAAATTATAAACAACAATAATTACATAAATATAAAAGCCAACTTTAAAAGTTGGCTTTTATATTTTATTTTATACTGTTTGACAGTCTACTACCTCGTACTGGTAATTCAATGAATCCATTTCTAAAGCTGCAGAATCCAGCGATTCCAAAAATGACTTTCGGGAACTTTTTGCTATACCCGGCAGTTGCTGATAGTATTGTATACCATCATTCAAATTTTGGTAAAAAGAAGAAAAATATTTTTTCCTTTTCTCAAATTGTGCTGTATGAAAATCTGCTTCTATTTGCTCCTTAAGATAATCGATGTATAAATACAATTCAGCAATAAACATATTGGGCCTGCTGCTGTTAGTTACAATATTCTTTCTTCCATAAATATGATCAGTCATAGTTTGTAAAGAAACTACTTCGGAAAAATTAGCAATATTTGGTCCCGGACAAATATTTACCGTTTTCCTATTTTTTACGAACTCCTCTTTATAATTGATAGATGCCGCATTACTTAGCCCCACACACAAACACTCTTTGGCAAGTATCTCTTCTTCCTGTTTCTTATATTCTGACGCAGACAGATTTAAAGATTTTAATTGCTCCAATTTTAATTCCTGATACTTATGAGATGCGGTACAAATTGGATCCTTGGTAAACTCAGTATTAAATGCCAAATGCTTTTCTGTACAAGGACTTCCAGGTTTACCGTTTGCTATTCTTTCAAATTTTTCTTTTTCGCTGGTTGTTCCTTTAAGATAATTGAAGCGTACACCCAATGGTGAATTGTGACTTAATACCACATCTTTCTCCTTTGCAGCACATAATAATTCTAACGTATGCTCATCCACAGTTGTTGCCTCGGGCACCAGTAAAAAAGGAGTTCCCCAACCTGTACTTTCAATCTGATAATAATTATGTAAAAAATCATCCTCTTCGTAAGTTCCAATACCGCCCTGAGCAGAAAAAACCATCTCGGGAGCATAAATGAATTTTTTACCATTTTTGCTTTGAACTGCCGCATTATAAATTTCAAAAAGGCTGTCAATGAGTTCCTGCCTTTTTTGCTTAAACTCTTCCAATATCGGTCCCATTAAATACCCTTCGGTTGCAAATGCATGTCCTCCACAGTTTAATCCCGATTCTATTCTGAACTCACTTACCCAAATACCTTTTTTGGCAAGATATTTTCCCTGGATCAGCGCAGAACGATAGTCACTTACTTTTACAATAACTTTTTTTGTAAACCCCCCATCTTCATTTACATCAAAGGCTTTACAATTGCCAAGAAAATTATAAAGCCTTGGATTCATCCCTGCCGAAAATATTACAGACGAATTGGATAGATTGCTTTTTACATATCCCTTTAATGCGGAAACAGCGTCTGAACCATCTTCTATCAATTCGCCATTTTCATTGTAATTATTCCTGTCCAGCTTAGTCATGATATTAACATCAATGCTACCGGGCTTTATCTGTGTGCGTAAATATTTTTCAATTTTTTCTTTCTCTAGTTGATCAGATGACTTTACCATTTGCCTGTACAACTGTTTTAAAGAACTGTCTTCAGGCAGCATTTCAAAATATTTTACAATTTCTGATCCTGCCTCAAAAGCTGCTTGTTTAATTTTTTCTACCTGCTCCTGCACAATCGTATTTACTAGGTTCAGATAATCGGTAATTCTTTTAGTCCGGTAATCAACCTCTTTCGTACTGATAGGCTGATATTCCTTATTCACTTTGGGATAATAATAACTTCTCATCATTTCTACCAACCGGTCTTCTACGATTGATACTACAGAAGAAATACCATACTGTGCTACTTTAATAGGACTATCAATAGTGTATGCCAATCCCATTACGGGAATATGAAATTTATGTGTGGAGGAATAGTTCATCATGTTCAATTTGGATATTGAAGCGTTTTAAAAAATAATAAATAAAAAACAGAAAAGTGAAGATACGACAATTAAAGACATTTATATCTTTAATAATGCAGAATTGACTAGCTTACACTTAAGACCTATACCATTCACATTTTTTTCCAAAGCCTATGGTACTGTCAGTCATCTTAATATGATTGATCTGGATGGTCCACATATCACCGGGTACAGCCAATGCCATTGGATGCTTTTTGTGATAATATTGGGAAGCTTTTTGCGCTTCGGGATGAACAGCATCCCGTACAATTCCTTCAAACTGTATGCCCTTAACCACTAATTTATTTAATTTATCAGGTAAAACAGTACCAGCTACTAAAGGATTTTTTTTTATACTAATAGAGTGATTGGAACTTGCAGCTGATTTATAATAAAGCAACCCTTCTTCAGAATTAAATGCATAAAAACAACTAAAGCATTTGGGAGCACCTTCACTATCGATACAGCAAACACTAGCCGTGGTTTGCTCTAATATAAATGCTATTATTTTTTTGTTCATACTATTTTAATGATTTTAACTGGACATGCTTTAGCCATTTCCCTTGTTGGTTCCTCTATATGAGTACCAATTGCTAATACATATATTTCTTTTTTCGCAATGGCTTTTACCAATGTAGCTTTCCCATCCTTTTTAGACATCCGCCATAATTCAGGTTGTTGTTCAAAACAAATTCCACAACCAATACATTTATTTCGATAATGAATAATCTTAGCCATGGATATTTTCTACGATTTTATAGAGTTTATCCTGTGCAGAAACTTTACTGCTAAAAGGAAAGGTTATTTTATCTCCCTTTACTGCAATGCTGGCTTCAATACCATTTACAGTCAATGTTTCCAGCTTTTCTTTTACCATTCCAAAACTTGGCCCGGTTATCATTAAGGTATCTCCAATTTTAAGAGTCCCCGATTCGATAACAAATTCTCCCACTTTTATTTTAGGATAATACTTACTGCCTTTACCTGTATAAATCTTTTTTTCGGTGGCCACTGATCCCGGCTGCGAAGTCCATTCTCCCAAATCACGCCCAAGATAATACCCTTCCCAAAAACCTCGGTTATATACAGTTTCAAGCTGTTTCATCCATTGTGCTATTTTATGAGCAGAATAACTGCCATCAGCCACAGCATCAATGGCCTCCCGGTAACATTTTGTTACTACATAAACATAATCTGCACCTTTACTTCTTCCTTCTATTTTTAAAACATCTACAGCACTGGCAATTACCTGATCCAGCACATTAATAGTGCAAAGATCTTTGGGCGACATAATGTATTCGTTATCGATCAGAAGTTCTTCATTTGTTTCTGTATCAGTTACTTTATAGGGGCGTCGGCAATTCTGAACACATGCGCCACGGTTAGCAGATGCATTTTGTGAATGCAGGCTCAAATAACATTTTCCGGATACAGCCATACACAAAGCCCCATGTACAAATATTTCTGTTTGTAACAACCCTCCCGAAACACCTACTATATTTCTTCTGCGGATTTCTTTATTAATATGTTCTACCTGCTTTAAGGTAAGCTCTCTCGCCAATACTACCAGATCAGAAAACCTCGAATAAAACTGCACCGCTTCTATATTCGTAATATTGGCCTGTGTAGAAACATGCAACGGAATTCCCAACTGAATGCAATATTCTATAACAGCAAAATCGGCAGCAATAACCGCATCTATTCCCTGTAGCTTTACTTCTTTTAAAATAGAAAATAACAATTGCATATCATGCTCATACATTACAGTGTTTAATGTGATAAATGATTTTATTGCTGCAGCTTTACAAATACTGCTTATTTCCTTTATATCCTCAACAGAAAACGTTCCCGAAGAACGGGTGCGCATATTTAATTGCTCAACACCAAAATAGATGGAATCTGCCCCTGCTTTTATAGCCGCCTGCAAACAATCAAATGAACCTACAGGAGACAATAGCTCAACTTTTTTTTCTTTCATATTCACGCTCGATAATAATTACTACTTTTTTTTAGCTGCATTTTTTCTTCTAAGCAATGCAGCATTAAACTGTTTTTTTTCAGAAACGGTAACCGGAAGCAACGATATCACTTCAGAAGCCTTTCCCATTTCATCCAATGCTACAAAAGTGAAATAAGCTTCACTTATTAGGTATTTTTTTTCTGCTAATACTTTTCTTGCATAGGACTGTACAAATATTTCCATAGATGTAGTAAACGCCCTTGTTATTCTAGCGAAGATAGTAATGATATCACCCACTTTTGCCGCTGCATTAAAATCTACTTGATTAATAGATGCTGTTACGCAAATTTTTCCGGAATGTGTTTGAGCACATACGGCAGCTCCAATATCCATCCATTCTACAAGCCTCCCACCCTGCAATAACCCCATAGGATTGGCGTCGTTGGGGCAAACAACTTCTGTTTTAATCGTTTCCGAATCCGCTACATTTTTATAAGACTCCTTTTTTTTCATCTGAATTAATTAAGTGTTTAATAAAACATCTGCGACGTTTATGCTGCACGGTATCATAATATTCCCAGAGTGACTGAACCTTTGTATTCGTTTCAAGTTCGGGATTCGACTCAGCATACTTAATCCCGTTTTTTATATAGGATTTAGTGAGATCATGCATTAATAAAGCATTTACACCTTTTCCCTGCAAATCTTTTCTTACAGCAATCAGTGCAAGATCACCCAAATCATTTTTCCTGAAAGCTTTTAAAATATGAAAAATGCCAAAAGGAAATAAGTGTCCATTGGCTTTCTGAAGCGCCAACGCCATAGATGGCATGCTAATTCCAAATGCTGCGAGTGCTCCATTTTTATCCAATACCAAACTAACAAAATCGGGTCTGATGAACCCCAGGTATTTTTTGGTGTTATACGCTATTTGCCGCTCATTTAAAGGAACCATGCCGTATAATTCAGCATAGGAGGCATTCATTAGTGTAAACAACTCTTTTGCATAAGGAATCACATCTTTTTTAGATCTTATTTTTACAACTTTCAGATCAAGTCTTTTTTCAACAATTCGGGCAATTTTTTCTAGTTTCTCCGGCATCAGCTCCGGTAATTTAATTTTAAATTCTAGCCAGTCTACGTCCTTTTTATATCCTGCGTTTTCAATAAAGGAAGCATAATAGGGATAGTTATAAATAGTGGCAAACGTACCCAATTGGTCAAACCCTTCTATCAACAAACCGGCATAATCAAAATTGGTAAATCCAAGAGGCCCATGAACGGCACTCATCCCTTTTTCCATCGCCCATTCTTCTACCTTATTTAAAAGAGCCTTCGCAATATTGGAATCTTGCTCAAATTCTATCCACCCAAACCGCATGTATTTGTTTTGCCACTTTTCAATAAAAGAATAATTGATTACAGCTGCAATTCGTCCCACCAGTTTATTGTTTTTATAGGCAAGCCAATACTTTGCTTCACAAAAATCAAATGCAGGATTGGTGCTTTTATCAAAAGTAGCTTTTACATCTTTTTTTAATTGGGGCAGGTAAAATTTATTCCCTTTATACAACCTGTAAGGCAGATCAATAAATTCCTTCAGTTGTTTTTTTGTAAGCACCTCCTTAATAATAACCGGAGCAGTTGCTGCTGAAAGAATAGGTGATTT
>CANNJE010000086.1 GCA_947504605.1 Chitinophagaceae bacterium | reverse complement strand
TCTTAAAACATTCGCTTAAATAAATTTCAAAGTTTTCAGTTCCTCTGTTGCCGGAGTCCAAAATATATACCTGTGGTTCATACCCTTCATGGATTAATTGTTGGGTGATGGCCAAACCATCTCCGCCATTATTGCCCTTGCCACAAAATATTTTTATTGTTTTATCAGCAGGATTGTTTGCTGTATTCCTTGATTCTAACAGCTGCTTTTTAATAAAATTAAAACAAACAGTTGCTGCTCGATCCATTAGGTTGATAGATGATATTGGCTCATGTTCGATGGTATATTGATCCCATTGCCTTATTTGTGTTGCCGTAAAAATTTTCATTACCTGTTCTGATTTTTTATTTAATAAAAAATTATGCTGAGAAATAGGTTTTAGGATACTGCATTTATTTAAACTGCGCTGCTATGTTTTTAATATTTTAAATTTAGTAAAATAAAGTAATACAAACACAGTTGAATTATTATAAAATGGATAATTTTTAAAAAGGATTAATAATTTGGCGGGTATATTTTATATTCGTGTTTATGATTCATGTATTTGCACATCCTCAAATAAGTTTAGCTGTGGACGAAGATATGGTTGCTATTAAAAATCTTTTAAATAGTGCCTATCGGGGCGAAAGCTCCAGGTTGGGATGGACAACCGAAGCCAATATAATTGCAGGAGAAGTGCGAACAGATGAAAAGGACCTTTCTATTATAATGTCGCAGCCGGGAAGTATATTTTTAAAATATACCAATGACAAAAATCAGATCATTGGTTGTGTAAATCTGCAACAGCAGGGAGCAAAAATTCACCTTGGTATGTTTAGCGTTTCACCGCTTTTACAAGGAGCAGGAATCGGCAAACAAATCTTACAGGCTGCAGAAGAATATGCAAGGACAATTCATTGCAACTGCATTTATATGAGTGTAATTTCTGTACGCACAGAATTGATCGACTGGTATAAAAGAAACGGATACCTAGAAACCGGTGAACGGAAAGATTTTAAAGAGGATGGCTTAACCGGCAAACACCTGCAGCCTCTTGAATTTATGATTTTGGAAAAAGTAGGTATATAAAGCTGAGATGTCATTTTGTTTTTCCCTTTGCTAAAATCTTTATTGCCCGGCTGGACGCACAAATTCCAGTTGGTTGCTGAGTTCAGTAATCCTCACTTGCATTTCATTTAATCGTTGTAACAAATAAGTGATGGTCTCAATGCCTTCAACATTAATATCCATCTCATAATAGAGTCTCACCATTTTTTCTAAATTCCTGAGCTCACTCACCGGCAAAAAAATAGCTTCATCAATGGTCGTGATTTGTAATAGCCCGGCATCCTTTAAGGATACAATAAAAGAGGGTTCAATTTTATGGTGAATACAAATCTCATTGATGGCAATCAATTCATCTGTTTTCATAAAAAATATTATTTAAGTTGCGATAATTGCGTAAACAACGCTTTCTGCTCCTCTGTTAGGTTTACCGGAAGTTTTACATCATAAGTAACATATAGATCTCCTGTTTCTCCTTCTTTTTTATATACCGGAAACCCTTTTCCTTTCAGTCTTATTTTTGTTCCATGCTGTGTTTCAGGATTTACTTTCATTTTTACTTTTCCTGTCAACGTATCAATCGTTGTTTCTCCCCCGAGCAGGGCCGTGTATAAATCAATCGTTGTCGTCGTAAATAAATCGTTTCCAGATCTTCTGAATGTTGGGTGCTGCGGTATCACAAATGTGATAAACAAGTCTCCTGCAGGCCCCCCATTTACACCAGGAGCTCCATGTCCTTTGAGCTTAATAACCTGACCATTTTCAATTCCCGCTGGGATGGTAATTCGTATGTTTTTTCCATTCACCGTTAGTGTTTGCTGATGCGTTTCCATTGCATCCGTCAGGTTTATTTTTAGTTCTGCATTATAATCCTGCCCCCTGAATTTTGTTTGCCTGCTTCGGCTTGAACCTCCTCCAAACATTGAATCAAAAAAAGAAGAAAAATCACCGCCTCCATTTCCGTAAAAATCCTGTCCGCCTCCTTGGTGAGAGGAGCGTTGTGATCTGCGTTGTTGTTCAAACTGGTCCGCATGCTGCCAGTCTTTTCCATACTGGTCATACTTCTTTCTTTTCTCAGGGTCACTTAAGACTTCGTTGGCCTCGTTTACCTGTTGAAATTTTTTATGGGCATCCTTGTCATTTGGGTTAATATCCGGATGTAATTTCCTTGCTAGTTTTCTATAGGCTTTTTTGATATCATCTTCAGAAGCCTTTTTATCAATTCCAAGTATTTTATAGTAATCAATAAATTCCATATGTTCTTATGTTTACGCTATACAAAGGTACAGGGCAATTAGGGGTAATATTATTTAAATCTACAGACTAATGCTTAAGTATAAATACGTAGATATAAAACATAGTTCTTATATTTTTCTTTTGATCCTTCTTTGATTGATTTTATATTTTTATATTGCTTTGATAAATGAAAAATCATTCTAATGAACCTTTCTAATCCTGAAGTTCCCAATACTTCAGTTAATATTCAACCCTTAGTTAATCTGCTAAGTAATTTTTTCCCATTAGAAAAATCGGTATTAAATTTTCTGCGCAAAAACATAACACTTATTTCCTTTAAAACCGGCGATCTTATCTTAAAGGCAGGGGAGCATTGTAATTCAGTTTATTTTATAAAGAGTGGGGTAGTGAGAGGTTTTGTAAATGAAGGGAAAAAGGAAATTACCACATGGATATCATCAGAAAATGAGCTGGTATCTTCTATCACAAGTTTTGGTATAGATGAACCTGCAGTTGAAAATTTACAGAGTTTAGAAGCTTGTGAAATGTTGCTTATTTCCAATACAGCAATGAATCAGCTCTATATAGAATTTCCGGAATTTAATATTATTGGCAGAAAATTATTGGAACATTATTATCGGGATGCTGAAAAAAGAGCCCTTATTGTAAGATTATCCAACGCAGAAACTAAATACCGCTTTTTTTTAGAGCATTATCCGCATCTTTCCAACAGGGTGCAATTGCAATACATCGCTTCCTTTCTGGCAATAACAATGGAAACCCTTAGCAGGGTTAGACGAAAAATCAGGTTCTATTCTAAATAACTTTAAACTCCTTTTATTTTAACCGGCTTTCTTACAATTACATTTGATCCCTTTGCAAGGAAAACAGAATGTGGTTGTACTGCTTCAATAAAAGGAACAAATGCTTGGCCATACAACTGGGCAATTGCTGCCTTTAATGAATATTGTTGAACAGGATATATTTGCCAGCGGGGATGCTCTACCGCATACTCAATAGTAGTATTTTTATTAAGCTGGTTGTATCCAAAATAATGTTCAAGAATAAAGGCAGCTTCGCTGTCGGGTATAATATCAGTCAATTTGTTTTCCGCTTTTATTTGAATAGAGTTCCATTCCTGGTTTTTCATTTTCCAGTTGTATTCTATCAACAAATGATTTTTTTCTTCCTTATTTAAATGAAACATCCGGGCTGTGCTGTAATGTTCATTGTATAATACATTGGCCATAGTTGCAATTAGTTTTTTGGGTACAATTTCCGATACAAACCCTACACCCCGTTTCCAGTTTTGGCCATCAAAGTATTTAACATAAAACCGAAGGTTTACCTCTTCAAAATGAGTGTGGCCGGGCCATTGAATGCCCATTACTTTAGTATCGTTAAATAAAAATCCTACTACACTTACCAAGGCTTTCCCTTCAAAAAGATCAAGGCTAGTAAAGGGCGGCAGATAGGGTTCTAGAATAGCCGGATCAACTTCATAGTTCATCATTGCCAGGTATTCCCAAGTCGCAGATAAAAATACTTTTTGTTTCATATTGGTTAGTTTTAATTAGGGTTTAGCATAGGGTAACCTTGTAATAAAATGGGGCTCATAATATCCGTCTATACCCAAACTGCTGATACTTCCGGCATTCTCAATATGAAGAAAACCATCTTCATCAACAATGTTTTCTTCTAAAAAAATAGCGGCTACTTTTCCAATGACAAAATAAGTACCATTTTGTTTTATCGGAACAATCTCCTCCAGTTCTAAAACATACTTAATCTTACTTTCTCCTACAAAGGGGGCCGGTATATTTTCTTTCCACTCAATAGTGAGTCCGGTTTTTTCAAACTCACTCACCCCGCTGGCATATTTAGCACTTGTTTGATGCGCTGCTTTTATTAAGCTTGTATGAATATGATTCATGGTATAAATACCTGTTGCTTTTATGTTGGACAAAGTATGAGGTGCTGCTTCCAAAGGTCGGTTAATAAAACCTATAAGGGCAGGGGCTGCCCCAATATGTACAATATTGCTGAAGATGGCCAGATTGGGATATGCTGCTGTATCATTGGTTCCAATTAAGGTAGCACTTTTAAATCCACTAAGACAGTTGATAAAATTGGTCCTGTAAAATCGTTCCCACGACTGAATATTGGCTGAAGTAAAATGTGTTGTGCTCATGTAGGATAATTTTAATGATAACACTTTACACCCTTTAAAGTTTAATAGTAAAAAAGAGGGTATGACTTCAATCATGGGAATTACTTTTCTGAAAAATTTCCCCTTGCCCAAAAGGTTGTATTTTTAATAGATAAAATTTACATAGCTTCATTATGATAAAGCTGATCATATCTTCAGGAATTGTAGTCTTTTTATTATTTTCCTGCAAAAATAAAAATGCGGGCATAAATCCCCTAGTTCAAAAAATAACGGAGTCTGTTTATGCCTCCGGTATTGTAAAAAGTAAGCAGCAGTACCAGGTTTATTCTTCAGTAAATGGATTGGTGGCCCAGGTTTTTGTTACAGAGGGAGATATGGTAAAGAAAGGAGATCCTATTCTCAGAATCACAAATACAACGGCATCTTTAAATGTTGAAAATGCACAGTTGTCTGCCGACTTTACGGCGGTCGCTGCCAATCAGGAAAGATTAAGCGAATTAAAAATCAATACGGATCTGGCTAAATCTAAAATGGAGAATGATGTTTTATTGTTGCAACGGCAGCGCAACTTATGGAACCAGCAAATTGGAACCAGAAATGAACTTGATCAGCGGGAGCTGGCCTATAAATCTTCGGCAACAGCTTATGATGCTGCAAAACTTCGATATGCCGAACTTCAAAAACAAATCAATTACCAATCAAAACAATCTCAAAAAAATCTTCAGTTATCTAAAACGCAGGTAGGCGATTATACCCTGAAAAGTGAAACGGATGGGAAGATCTACAGCATACTGAAAGAAAAAGGCGAAATGGTAAATACACAAACGGCCGTAGCGCTTGTTGGCGATGGTAATAATTTTACGATCGAATTACAGGTTGATGAATACGATATTTCCCGGGTGATAGTTGGTCAAAAAATATTGATCAGTATGGATAGTTACAAAGGACAGGTTTTTGAAGGAGTCGTAGAAAAAATAAACCCGCTGATGAGCGAACGCTCTAAGTCTTTTACTATTGATGCAACATTTATAAAACAACCTCCTGCATTATATCCAAACCTTACATGCGAAGCAAATATTGTCATTCATGAAAAGGGAAATACCTTAACGATTCCAAGAGCTTATCTGATGGAAGGCGATTATGTAATGCTTGCCAATAAAGAAAAAAGAAAAGTTGTTACAGGGTTAAAAGATTTTCAGCTGGTAGAAATAATCAGCGGATTAACGGCAAATGAATTTATCATTAAACCCTTGTAATGAATTTTAAACTCATCATTAGTATTGCTCAATCGCTGTTATTGGCCCGGTGGAAACAAACACTGGTGGCTGCTATTGGTGTGACCTTCAGTATCGCTATGTTCGTTTCGCTTTTAAGTTTTATGACTGGGTTAAATGATCTGCTCGACAGTTTAATATTGAACAGAACACCGCATATACGCCTCTTCAATGACGTGAAGCCCAATCAAAATCAGCCCATCAATAATACAGCTGATTATAAGGGTCAATATAATTTTATCAGGTCTATCAAGTCGGGTAGCAGCCGTCCTGAAATATACAACAGTGCCCCAATAATGGAAGCCCTTAAAAAAGATGAAAGGGTATTGGGTATTGCACCCAAATTAATCGCACCCGTTTTTTTTAACGAGGGGATGATAGAAATAACCGGTGTTGTGAATGGCATAGATGAAAAAGCAGAAAGTAAATTATTTCATTTTAATGAATACATAACTGCTGGCACAGCAGCCGATATCAGCAAAGTTCCCAACAGTATTGTACTCGGTAAAGGATTGGCAGATAAGTTGATGGCGGACCTGGGAGATGTAGTACAAGTTACTACTGCAAAAGGCGAACGCTTTCCTTTAAGAGTGGTTGGGTTTTTTCAATCGGGAATTCTTGACTTTGATAAAACACAGAGTTTTGCATCTATCAATACCGTACAAAAATTATTGGCAAAACCATCCAGTTATATCACAGATATTCAGGTAAAACTCAACGATGTAAATATGGCACCGCTACTTGCAAAAGAGTACCAGCAACGTTTTGGTGCCGACGCAGAAGATATTCAAACAGCCAATGCACAGTTTGAAACCGGAAGTTTTGTTCGTTCTCTTATTTCTTATGCCGTAGGAATTACATTATTGATTGTGGCAGGTTTTGGAATCTACAACATTTTAAACATGATGATTTATGAGAAAATGGATTCTATTGCTATTCTAAAAGCAACCGGTTTTTCTGGCAAGGATGTTAAAAGAATCTTTATTTATATAGCCCTTAGTATTGGTTTTTTTGGTGGATTCGCAGGCTTGATCTTTGGTTATCTTTTGTCAGCCGTTATCGATCAGGTACCCTTTAATACGGCGTCATTACCTACCATAAAAACATATCCCATTAATTACAATCCGCTGTTTTATTTTATTGGGGCTGTATTTTCATTAATCACTACTTATTTTGCAGGATGGTTTCCATCAAGAAAAGCAAGTAAAGTAGATCCGGTAATTATTATAAGAGGTAAATAGTATGAGCGAAATCATTCTTCAAGCAAAAAATATTAATAAAGATTTTCATGATCCTGCAACCGTAAGGGTATTGTCGGATATTAATTTTTCCATCAATAAAGGTGAATTTGTTTCTGTAACAGGTAAGTCTGGTTGCGGTAAATCAACCCTGCTCTATATTTTGTCTACAATGGATACAGATTATGAAGGCGACTTGCTGATAGATGAAGTGTCCATGAAAAATAAAAAAGAAGCACAGCTGGCCAAAGTTAGAAATGAAAAAATAGGATTTGTTTTCCAGTTTCACTACCTCCTCAATGAATTCAGTGTTATTAAAAATGTTATGTTGCCCGGATTAAAACTAAACAAATATCCTGAAAAAGAAGTGGAGCAAAGGGCTATGGAAAAATTAAAGATGTTGGGCATAGAAAAATTGGCAAAAAATAATGCAAAGCAACTTTCTGGTGGCGAAAAACAACGAGTGGCCATTGCAAGGGCATTAATAAACGATCCTCATATTATCATGGGCGATGAACCTACCGGTAATCTTGATAAAAAGAACAGTGAAATTGTTTTTGACATATTTAAACAACTGGCAGAAGAATACAATCAAACCTTATTGATCGTTACCCACGATGAAGCATTTGCTAACAGAACACACCGCATTATTAAAATGGAGGATGGGAGGATTATTACTTGATTTTATAGCGGTTTTAAAATAACAATAACTAAAAAAACATTTAGAAAAGAGCCTGGTTTAAATGGTTATTCGTACAAGCTGCTTTTCATGTTTTTTATAAAATTTTGAAACATCATTAATAGCCAAAACACATGGTAATACCATTTTAAGATGTCGGTTCCTGAAACAATCAGGGTTGTAATTTTACATTAAATGCATTGGCTCCTTTAGGGCCCATTTCTACTTCAAAAATTACTTTGCTATTTTCTTGAATAGGGTCTTTCAGACCATTCAGATGCACAAAAATACTTTCCTGTGTTTCCTGATCTTTAATAAAACCATATCCTTTGGCTGCATTAAAAAAGGTAACAGTTCCTTTTCTAATAAGATCCGCTGGATCTATATCCTGCTGTCTTGGTACACCAATTTCAATGTCCTCCAATTTAATCTTTCTCACCTTACTCATGTCAGGCGGAGTTGACGAAATATTGCCATTCTCGTCAATATAAGCCATCATATCATCCAGGCTCGTAGATTTGGGATTGTCTTTTCTTTCCTGCTTTTTCTCTTGCTTTTCTTTTTTGCTGGCTTTCTTTTTCTTTTCTCTTTCTTTTTTATTCCAGGTTTCTGCCATGTTTTTTTTTATTTTGTGATTAAATATTCTGATAAATCAGAATGATGGTTGAATTCTTTCAAAGGTAAAATATTTATACCTCCCTTTTTTATATTTAAGCCTGCATTTTTACAAAATGTTTGCACATATTAGATTCGTAATACCAACTATTAAATTTGTTTGCTGCTGCGTAGGCTTTTACAAGGCTATAATCGCTTAATAGCGGTAACAAATGGCATTAATATTCATCCCTGCACCCACAGAGGCAAACATGATAAGGTCGCCTGCTTCTAGCTTGTGACCAGCTAACTGATCTTTTCTAACCAAATCTAGCAGGGTAGGAACCGTAGCTACCGAACTATTGCCCAACCACTGAATACTCATGGGCATGATGTTTTCGGGAGGATGGGTAATATCATATAATTGGTAAAATCTTTTGATGATAGCCTCATCCATTTTTTCATTGGCCTGGTGTATAAATATCTTTTTTAAGTCTTTAATGTTTGCACCACTTTTATCCATACATGATTTCATGGCCGCAGGCACATGTTTGATGGCATATTCATATACTTTACGCCCTTTCATTTTTATATACCGAACGTTTGGATCACTTTCAGGATAAAAAGAGGCGCCCATGCTGATATAAGCTACTTCATCCACAGCATCTGTTTGAACAGCTGCGCCCAGTATTCCTGCTCCGGTTGTATGGGTATCTTTGTATTCAAGCAGGGTAGCACCAGCACCATCACTAAAGATCATGCTGTCTCGATCATATTTGTCAATCACTCTCGACAAGGTTTCTGTTCCTATAACTAATGCTTTTTGTGCAATACCGGCTTTAAAAAATGCATCTGCATGAATCATTCCTTGTATCCATCCGGGGCAACCAAATAAGATATCGTACGCTACACAAGTAGGATTTTTAATGCCCAGTTTATGTTTAATACGGGCGGCCAAAGATGGAACAGCATCACTTTGTATGCTTTGCCAGTTTACATCGCCAAAATTATGGGCCACGATCAGCTGGTCTATCTCTTCAGGATTTACACCACTATTGATAATGGCATTTTGTGCAGCAATGGCACCTATATCAGATGCTTTAAGATTTTCACTGGAGTACCGGCGTTGTTCAATACCGGTTATCTGCTTAAATTTTTCAACTACTTCCTCGGAAGGAACTAAAAGGGATTGTTGATTTTCAGAATAAAAAACATGCTTTGCGAAATCGTTGTTTGAACGGATAACAGAAGGAATATATGACCCTGTTCCTGTAATAACTGAACGAAGCATATCTAAGAATAATTTATTATTTAAAAGAAGCGCCCACTTTCTTTGTTAAGTAGTCGCTTTATACTGTTTTAAAGGTACTTTTTTTACAATAAAAAAACAGTGGATAATATTACTCTGCACTCAATGTTTCAGTTGCTTCACTTTCCATTTCACCTGTTTCCTCAATGGTTTCAACCACAACTTCAGCTTCGGGAGCATTGTTTTTGATGGTGAAAAGGAACTGGTTGTTTAAAGAGAATTCAAAGTACTGACCCACCAATAATTTCTGAATATTATCATCTTCCTGCATCAAAATCGCAAGCTCCTTGGCAAAAGGACTGTGCTTTGCATCTGTGTTTATTCTTCCTTTGTTAAGCTGTAACTGCGAAAAACTATACTTGATTTTTCTGCCTCCGGCTGCTCTTTCAAAATCAGTATTGTTTAAAGTAACAGTTTGATCTCCAGTAGCCGAACGTTTTAAGAGTATGGCTATAACCGGCAGGTATTTTTTCCATGTTTGTGAAAACATATATCAATTGTTTTATTAAGAACTACACATTATAAAATCAGTTGCACTTACCCGGTAAAGAGGTAAGGCAACTGTTAGTTATTTTTCACTTAAACGGGTAAATTCAGCGCCATTATAAATACGGGCAAGGCTGTTGTCTTTGGTTTTTTCCCATTCTTCCACTTTCATTTCTGATACGATGCGCCAGAAGTTTTTAGATTTCAGCTCTTCGTAATCCTTTGTTTGGATAAATACACCTTTAACGGTGGCACGTTGTTTAAAATAGATGGTCACTTTAGCATTTTTCTGAGTTTTGCTTTTAATGAACTTATCTATGATATCATTTGTCATTTTTAAAAACTGTTTAATGAGTAAATATAAATTATAGAATAGGGGGTATTACCAGCCCTTGTTATTGTTTGATCTTTCTTCTCTTGGTTTTGCTTCTACCGCTTTCATGGTTCTTCCATCAGCAGTAGTACCATCTAGTTCTTCAATCGCACGTTTTGCAGCGTCGTCGTCATCCATTTCTACAAATCCAAATCCACGGCTCTGACGGGTCATCCTGTCTGTAATAACCTTCGCCGATGAAACGGTTCCGTAGGTGGTAAATAGTTGCTTTAGGTCTTCATCTTGTACGTTGAAACCCAAATTTGAAACATAAATATTCATAATAGAAAAATAATTTTAATGGTATATCGAGAAGAATACTGGTGTAATAGAAAAATACTGGAGCGGAAGAGTGATTGTTCGCTTACAAGAGTTTAACTCTGTGATTTGAGTAAAGATAGGTTGAAATATTGATGAATCCAATTATATCTTTTACTCATAGCATGGTATGATGTTGGTCAGTTTAGCTAAAATTATCCTCATCTCCTTTTTTATTGTAATACTTAAAATGTAATTTGCTAGGTATGAACGAAACAGAAAATTTGAAGGGTTTAACAGCTGCTGAAGTCGAAGAAAATCGTTTGAAATTTGGCAGCAATACCCTTGAAATGCACGAGGATAAGGTTTTTTTGAATGTGCTCAAAGAAGTAATCCTAGAACCCATGTTCATCCTTTTACTGGCAGCCTGCATCATCTACTTTGCAGTTGCGCAATATAAAGAAGGGTTTATTATGTTGGTTTCCATCTTTATAGTGGCAGGAATCTCACTTTTTCAGGAATACAGAAGCAAAAATGCCGTACAGGCTTTAAAAAAATTATCAGCCGCTCATGCAAAAGTGTTGCGAGATGGACAAGTAATACAAGTTGCCACAGAAGATATTGTTGTAAATGATTGTTTGCTGCTAGAGGAAGGGGAAGTCGTAGCTGCAGATGGATTGATAATTATAGCCAATGATCTTTCTTTAAACGAGTCTATTCTTACAGGAGAATCATTTGCTGTAAATAAATCAGCGGATGGCAAAACGAATGTAAATAAAGGAACATTGGTAACCAGTGGTAGTGCAACCATCAGCGTTACAGCAGTTGGATTAAAAACCATGTTCGGAAAAATTGGTTTATCACTCAAAGAAATCAGCATTGTAAAAACACCGCTCCAGAATCAAATAAGGGCTTTTGTTCGTAATATGGTTTGGATAGGTGCTATTGCTTTTTTAATCGTTGTTGGATTTAATTATTACCAGTCAGGTGATATCATTCAATCTTTTTTACAGGGTCTTACCTTGGCCATGAGTATTTTGCCAGAAGAGATTCCGGTTGCATTTAGTACTTTTCAGGCACTGGGAGCATTTAGATTACTGCGTAATAAAATAATAGTGAAACAACCTCAGTATGTCGAAACCCTGGGTTCTGCTACAGTAATCTGCGTTGATAAAACGGGTACGCTCACCCAAAATAAAATGAGTCTAGACTTTGTCTATGATGCTGTATCCAAAAAATCCATTGTTGTAAAGGATCCTTCTTCGTTACCTCCGCTTTTAATTGAATACGCCATGTGGAGCAGTGAAACAAACCCCTTTGATCCCATGGAAAAAGCCATTCATGAATTATATGAAAAATCGGCTGCTATCGACAGAAGAAAAGAATTTACCCAGGTACACGAATATCCCATCGGCGGAAAACCGCCCATGATGACACATATA
>CANNJE010000085.1:0-10000 GCA_947504605.1 Chitinophagaceae bacterium | reverse complement strand
CTATGCATATAAATTCTGCTCTGGGAAAAGGGTGCAAAATGGAAATTAAATTTCCTTTAAAATCTTGGGAAGCAGTTTAGTCTGTAAATTATTAATAGGAAACAGCATTAGCGCTATATAGTTGTAACAAGCCCATCCTGATTTATTTTTAAAACAGTTGCATCTATAGTATTCTTAAGCAAAATTAGCATTTGTTGCAACTCAGGAACATACTGATTGGCGGCACCCTGTTTTTCAATACTGCGTACAATCTGTTTTAAAGAAACAATATTTAAATTATCGATACTCGGTTTAATCTTATGTGCGATATCACCCATTCTTTTTAAATCATTGTTATGATACGCATTAATCATTTCTTCAACAAACGGAGGTGTTTGCATGCAAAACAAATTCAACATTTTTTTTACAAACATTTCATTTCCCCGGCTAATTTCATTCAATGCAGTTAGATCAAATAGGGAAGGCTGGATATTTTGTACGTTTTCGGATCCAGCTATATATAGTGTATGCTCCTGTAATATCCATTTAATTATAACCCTTAAGAATTCTTCCTCTTTAAAAGGTTTGGAAATATAATCATTCATACCAACAGAGAGGCATTTTTCACTCTCTCCTTTTATAGCATTAGCCGTAAGTGCAATGATAGGAACCCTATTACCAGTATTCCTGATTGCCCTTGTGGCATCATAACCATCAATACCAGGCATTTGAATATCCATTAAAACAATATGAGCATATTGTAATTTTGCTAATTCAATTACCTGTTCACCACTAGTTGCTTCAATTACCTCTACTCCGAAATTTTGCAATATGGTGGAAGCAACCAATCGATTCCAGTCATTATCATCTGTTATAATAATTTTTTTACCAGATAAAACGGAGGTGTTTAGATTTATAAATTCCTTCAAAGGAAGTTGTTCAAAGGAACCTTTGCTAAATGTTATACTAAATGAAACCTCGGAACCCACACCTTTGGAACTGTTTATCTCGATGGTTCCATTCATTAATTCTACCAGCTCTTTGCAGATACTCATCCCCAATCCTGTTCCACCATATTTACGTGTAGTGGACTCGTATTCCTGACTAAATTTATTAAATAGATCCTTTACATAAGCCTCCGTCATACCAATACCGGTATCCGCAACCTTGAATTTCAATTCCTGACTAAATTCAGTATCATTCAAAACGGTACAACTTATATCTACTCTTCCTTTTTCTGTAAATTTAATTGCATTGGATAACAAATTAAGCAGAATCTGATTTATGCGGTAAGGATCCCCTATTAATACTGGCGAAATTTTAGAATCATAAAATATATTGGAAATAGCAAGTCCTTTTTCTTCAGCTTTATGGGTCATTACTTGCAAAGACTTGGTAATTAAAAGTAAGGGATCAAAGCCAATATTTTCAAGAGTTAGTTTACCTGATTCAATTTTTGAAAGATCTAAAATATCATCTATAATCACTAATAAATTATCTGCAGCAGAATTGATTGTTTCTACAAAAAAATGCTGCCGCTGAGACAAAGTAGTTTTAGTTAACTGATTACTCATTCCCATAATTGCATTCATGGGAGTTCTTATTTCATGACTCATATTAGTCAAGAAATTTTCTTTAATTTTTGTAAGCCTCTCCGCATTTATTTTTGCCTCAATAAGTTCAATCTCTAGATTTTTTTGCTGGGTAATATCTAAATGAATTCCAATAGAACCGACCAGTTCATCTTTATCATTATATCTTGGAGCACCACTTATTAGCCACCATTTTATATTATTAGCTTTATCTAATACTTTTACTTCGTAAACATTACTTATATTTTTTTTACGCTCCTCCACCTTATTTGCCATAATAGCCAACTCATCTTTTTTCAAAAATAATGATACAGCACTTATACCCAGAAGTTCATCACTACTGTATCCGCTCATTTCTATAAAACTCTTATTGGCATAAAGTATTCGATCTTCTAAGTCTACTTCCAGAAGACCTAAATTCATATTGGTGATAATACTCCGGTACTTCTCTTCATTTATTCGTAGGGCTCTTGCAGATATTTCACGGTCGGTAACATCAATATATTTCCATAAATGACCAAAGTACTGATCTCCACTTTTTATTGGTATAAAATCTCTTTCCAATACTTTTCCGTCCAGCATTTCAATAACTTCATTTTGAACCAATTCTTTTAAATGCAAAATCTGCTCAATTCTTGAAACAAATAAATTGGGATCTTTAAATAAATTTTTGTTTTGTTCTGCTGTATTTTCACATTCGGCCCCAACCATTTGCTCTGGTGAAACCGGTATTTGAAAAAGATCACAAAACATCTGATTGGCAAGTACAATATGTCTTGTTTCATCTTCCAGTAATACACCCGCATTCATATTGGCAATTAATGTAGAAAGTCTTTTTACTGTAGTATTTATATCAAGGGCTGTATTTTTTATTTTGTCGATATCTGTTTTATTACCAGTTAGTTTTAAAGGCTTTCCAGCTAGTTTTTCTTTTATAACCCCGCCATTTTCATTTGCACTTTCTAACAAAGTAAGGCGTTTCTGTTCCGACTTTTCATTATTTAAAATTACTTGCGGGTCATTTCGCATTGCCAACAACTCTTTAGGCTCATCGTTAGAAATAGACTTTGTTTTTAAAACCTGCAGCAAGTCTATCATAGAGTCATGAAAGGCAAAATCAGAAAGACTAAGATTATATTCTGTGATTTGTTCTACAGAATTGAACAATGGAGAACCTATAAACAAAAGATCGCCGGTTTCCTGCAAAAATTCTATCTGGCCTCTTAATATAATTTTGGGCGTATTTAAATATTCAATTTCAACTAAGAGTCCTTCCAACGATTTTAAAGTCAAAAAATCGGGAGATACCAATTGGGGACTAGTAATGATAAAATTTTCTAGAAATAAATTGCTTTCAATTATAGGGTAAATTTTTTTAAGTGTTTCCCCACATGATTGCAGCATCAAGTTTTTATCAACCACTATATAAAATGGAAATAATCGGTTAAACTGATCCTTATTGAATATAAAATCTTTTGTATCCATTTTAGTTACCACTTACTTTAAATATTTCATGTGTAACCACTTCATCACTTGTTTGAAGAAGTTCTAACGTTATCTGAGTATTGTATAGTTTGCCCAAACCACTTAATAGTACCCTTACAAATTCTTGCAAGCCCCCCCTTTTGAAATATAATGTATTTACAAACTGTTCTCTTCAACATCCGGCACTTTAAATTCAGGAACTGAAAGTTTAGGGTATATTAAGACGATCCTGCTATGAAGATTAATTAGAAATGGCTTTAATTTAGCCCCCCAAGCATGCATCAAATCTCCATGTTTTTGATTAGGTTTAAAAACCCACCATTCACCCAATGCATGCAAAAATGCTCCTACCGGAATACTCATTCCCTCTGAAATTGGTTTCGCTAGCCGTCATCATTAGTATCGTTGCTAAAAAAATATTAATTGCACTTCGTTCCTATATTGAGGCCCATTTTTCCTGCCCCAATTAGTAATAACAATATCTTCAATGGCTTTGTTTACTATTCTGTACATATTTTTCGCTAATGCTGCTAAACGCTAAAAAACTGTAGGTCTCGAATCACATACTCACATCCAATATCTCTGATAACGGTATGGTTGCATTCCACTGACAACCTTTTCCCGGACTTGCAATAACTTTGTATGTCCCGTAAAGATTTGAAATACGATTCATAATACTAATAAATCCAAGCCCTTTTCTAGTATTTTCCAAATCGAATCCAAGCCCATCATCACTCACGTTTAAAACCAAATTAGCATTATCCATTACAACCTCAATATTAACGGATGTTGCCTTTGAATACATAACTATATTATTTATCAATTCCTGAAAAATTCTGAAGATTGAATGCTGTGACTCTGGGGATAGATGAGCTTTTAAATTATCTAAACGAATATTGTGTGTAATACTAAATGTATTTAATTTTTCCAACGTATCTATCAACCTAAATAGCGCCTCCTCGAGATCTATATTTTTAATAAAAATCGAATAAAGATTATGACTTAAATCTCGTATTTCAGAGATACCCATTTCAAGTATTCTCTTTGATTCATCCATCAAATAAATACGATTTCTGTCATCATTACGGGCCATCTCAATGTACATTTTTGAAGCCCCTAACAACTGATTAATATTATCATGCAATTCGCTTGATATTTCTTTGCGTACTTTATTCTGAGCGTCTACAATTATTTTTGCCAACTCTTTCGTTGAATGCAACGAAAATTCTTCTTTAAGATTTTCTTTTTGACCTAATGAAACTAACAATTTATAGGTAACCTCCGATAATTTTTCCGGTAATTTATCCTGTTTAATTATATAATCAAAAGCCCCATTATTTAATAGGTTAATAGCTATCTCCATTTTAGGTTGGCTACTTATTATTACCACATTGATAGCAGGATTAAACTCCTTTATCTTATTCAATAATTCTTCGCCGGTATAATCATCCAGATTATAATCGAGAAAAATAATATCCGGCTGCTGATCTAGATTTTCAAGTAATTCCTTACCCGAAAAAAATGTAAACAAATTGGAATAGCCAATATTTTGTAAATGCTGCTGATACAAAGTCACACAAAAAGGATCGTCGTCAACAAGAAAAGTTTTAGATTTTATATTCATTTTTTAGTAGCTATGATTTGATAAATAGTCTATTTTAATGCCAAAAATATTTAATAGTTAATTGATTGAATTATAATTAATTGCAAAATTATTAAAACCTATTTACTATGTATTTTTTTCCATATTCTGTATTATTTTCTATTTTACAGACTTTCTTTAATTTGAAAAACTATAAAGCCACATATAAATAAATACTCAATTTAACTCCCCATTTTGAATCATTTTATAAATAGTACTTTTCCCCATATCAAGCACTTTTGCTGTCTTTTCCACATCACTATTATTTTTTTCCATAAAATATTTAATGATGTCACGGGTATACTGTTTTAATGTTTTGACTTCAGCAAGAAACAAGTCTTCCTGTTTTGCAGATACATAAGTTATATCTGCAGGCCTAATTTCATTATCCTCACACATTACAACAGCAAGATCTATCATTGCCTTTAACTCTCTAACATTCCCGGGATAAGGATACCTGAGTAATTTCTCTTTAGCCTCTTTCGAAAATTTTATTGCATCCATTTTGTTTTCTTCGGAAAAAGTATCAGCGAAGTATTTTGCAAGAATTAAGATATCGTCTCCTCTTTCCCTTAATGGTGGCAATTCTATTGGCATCCCCATAATTCGATAATAAAGATCTTCCCTAAAATTTCCCTTTTTTACTTCATCGGCTAGATTTTTATGTGTAGAAACAATTAGCCTTATATCAAGTTCAATTTTTTTACTGCTCCCTAGCCTTGTTACTTCTCTTTCCTGTAAAACCCTGAGAAGTTTCGCTTGTAGATTCAAATCAAGCTCTGCTATTTCATCTAAAAAGATTGTTCCACCATTGGCATCTTCAAATTTTCCAGATTTAGAAATATTAGCTCCTGTAAAAGCCCCTTTTTCATGACCGAAAAAATTACTCTCCATCAATTCTTTGGGTATTGCAGCCATATTAACTGCCACAAACTGGTTTTTTTTTCTCGAACTATTATAATGGATGGCTTTTGCTACCACCTCTTTTCCGGTTCCTGTTTCGCCAGTTAAACAAACATTTATATTTGTTTTGATTGCTTTTTCCATCATCGCAAATACTTTCTTCAATGCTTCACAATGGCCCACAAAAGTATTTTGAAAAGAATATTTTTGAGTTAGTTCCTCCCGCAAATAAGCTACCTCTTTTTTTAGATTTTGATTTTCCCTAATGCGTGAAATACTGTTCCATAATAATTCTTTTGTACCATCATCTTTTACCAAATAATCGCTTACTCCTAATTTCAAAAGATCTACTGCCACATTGATATTTTCCTGTGAGCTAACAACAATGATGGGCACTTGAGGATATTGAGCAAGAATTTTTTCACAAAGTTTGTCACCTTTCATATCAGGCAGGGACAAATCAACTGTTACAAGATCTGGTTTCAAAAACATATTATCAAGGCATTCCTTGGCTGTTTCAAACCTTGTGACTTTAAAATCGGGATTAAGACTAAGATGATATCGAAGAATTTCTGCATACCAAAGATCATCTTCTACTATGAAAATATTAAATGGTTCCATTTGTTGGTTAAAGAGGTTAAATATATTATATACACATGTATATGATACAATCAAAATTAGATTTTTTTAATCAAAAATTGCAAAAAATAGAATAAATTCTATTTTTTGGAACATATTTTATTATATCACATTTCTTATATAACTGAATTACAATACAATACACTTTGGCACTTAGTTGGCTACATCGAAAAAGATACGATTCATCTCCTGTATAAAACCATGTCCCGCTTTAAAGCAATATTCCAAAATCATTAAGAATCCAATTCCAAAAAAGATTAAAATTCAATTTGTGCTGTGGCATTAACTAAATTAAGGGAATCTTAGGGGATTCCTTTTTTTATGCACCTGATTTATCATTTGCAAAATGTCAGTCCTGATTTTCACAATAACAGAATCTAAAGCGTTCTCTTTTTTAATAAATATTAAAAAGAGCCAACCTGAATTGTATATTCCCATCCGCACCAAGCTGGCCTAGGAGAAAAATACTCGTACCGGGTTTCATATCAACCCCTAAGTTAGCACGCTTATTTCATTTTTCTTTTTTTAAGGGCACTAAGTGGTACCTCTATGCTTATATCCGTATTTCCAACTTGTCTATTTAATTCTTCTATAATAAAATTGATAACTGCATTTTTGATGCTAACGTCAGCATTTATACGATTACTTATTTTCCGGATAATTTGATTTATACTATTTTTCTTATTTAATATAAATGTATGCGGCTGCATATACCAATACTATGACGATGAGACTAATCTTTAATACCTTTAATGTATAATGAAGAATCTTTTTCAAATTAATAAGATAGAATCAAAACTAAAAACAGTTTAAATACTTTTATTAGCCAGTAGCCCCATTTTAATTATAAATAATAAATAAATGAAAATACATTTTTACACAGTTGGCAAAGCACATGAAAGCCATGTTAAAGAAGGAATAGAATTGTTTACCAAACGTATCGGTTTTTATTATGCAGTTCAATGGAATATCATACCAATGCCCAAAAATGCTGGTTTACTAAACGATTCAGAACTTAAGCAAAAAGAAGGCGAATCTATTTTAAGTATACTAAAAAAAGAAGATTACCTCATATTGCTGGATGAACGTGGCAAACAAATGAACAGCGAAGAATTCGCAAGTTTTCTTCAACAAAGGGCCAACGAAAGCATAAAAAATATTGTATTTCTTATAGGCGGTGCATATGGCGTGAGTGAGGACGTAATGCAAAGAGCTAATGCTAAATGGAGTTTATCCAATTTGGTTTTTCCACATCAACTGGTACGCCTCATTCTTGCCGAGCAGGTTTACAGAGCTTGTACTATTATCAGAAATGAAAAGTATCATCATTCCTGATTTTTTCAAAATCAGTCAGTCAGTTTCAGACAAGCCCCTTTAAAATTGTTTCACAAATTATTTTCGGTAGTTTTGAATAAACGTCATTATGAATTTTACTGAAACCCCCGTAACCCTAATACTCATTGCTATCAATGCAATTTTCTCAATCATAGGATTTTCAAATGCCGAATTCATGCGTAAAACCATCGGATGGCCTTATTATACTAAAAGAGAAAACCAATATTACCGTTTTTTTACTTCAGGCTTTTTACATGCCGACTGGATGCACTTGTTTTTCAATATGTTTACGCTTTATTTTTTTGGCAGCAATATTGAAATAATATTTGATGTTTATGGGCTGGGGGGAAATATCGCCTACTTGGCCTTGTATTTTCTAGGGCTTTTAGCATCAGATCTTCCGAGTTATTTAAAGCATAAGGATGACTACAACTATCGTTCTTTAGGAGCATCTGGTGCGGTATCTGCAGTAGTTTTCGCCGCTATTGTATTTAATCCATGGGGCAGTATTTACCTCTATGGCGCATTTAAACTTTCGGCTGCTGCCTATGCAATTTTATACGTAGTGTATTGTGTATACATGGGTAAACGCAGTGGAGATAATGTGAATCACGATGCGCATTTATGGGGCTCTGTTTTCGGACTAATTTTTACCCTCGCTCTTATAGCTCTGATGCAGCCAATCTTATTTGAGGGTATTATTGAAATGCTTAAAAATCCAAGTTTATTCGGTAGACCTTAATTCAAAACGAATGGTTTTGATGGTAGAATCTTTTATTTTAAAACGGTCATCAATCCTCTTTCCAATGATCCATATTATTTTTTTGTTGGATTCTAATACCCAGATTTTTTCTTTTTCGTTTAAGGACATTTTCTGATCTATAAAAAAACGGCTCAGCTTTTTCTTTTTAGGCATCCCGAGCGGATAGAAATAATCTCCTGTTTTCCATTTGCGAAGCAATAATGGAAAATGTATATCGCTTGTATCAAGCACTGCAACCAGGTTTTCTTTTTCTAATTTATCCATTTTGCTGCCAGTAGAAACAACTAATTCCCCCTCCGGAAATATGATTTCCGTATCATCTTCTTTAATTAAAAACTGAGCAAGTTCTTTGCTGATTAAAGGTGCAACGATTAACCATTTTCGGTTGCGTAAAATACGATGCGTAGCCGATTCCATATATTTACCCGATTCACTATAAAGCAATTTTTTCACCTCTTCTGTTTGGTGAGGAGTGAAACTAAATTCTTTTAAAATCTCATATAATACTGTATGCAGGGCTTCTGTCTTTAACAACTTTAAAACAGGTATGTGAATTTCGGTTCCCTGTTTTGTTAGTAATTTTTGTTTTGACTGATCGATGGCTGATTGATATATCACATTGATCTCCCTAAAACGGTTTGCATTGTTTAACAAGTTTTCCTCTACCTGCGGAAATACTTTTTGCAAACCAGGTATCAGTTGATTCCTAAAATAATTGCGGGTATATTTATCACTATTGTTTGAAGAATCTTCTCGGTAGCCTATTGTGTTTTCTTTTGCGAATAAACGCAACTGTTCTTTTGAAGCAAACAATAAAGGACGAATAATTCTATTTTGTTTAGGCAAAATACCCTTTATACCATTGATGCCCGATCCTTTGAAAAAATTCATCAAAATTGTTTCAATATTATCATCAGCATGATGAGCAGTTAGAATATAGGAAAGTTGATTATCTGTAAAACTGATAAGTTCTTTAAACCATTCATATCTTAATTCTCTTGCGCTAACCTGGATAGATAATTTATTTTCTTCAGCATACTTTTCCGTATCGAATTTTTGCACAAAAAATGCTACTCCATATTTATCGGCCAACTCTTTTACAAATGCCTCGTCTTTGTTACTCTCTTCGGCCCTTAACTGAAAATTACAATGAGCGATTGCAAATTCATAACCCGCCTGCCTGCAAAGTTCACATAGTACCACAGAATCTACTCCCCCACTAACGGCAAGGAGCAAATGGTCCTTTGCTAAAAAAAGATTCTCTGTTTTTATGAAATTTTTAAATGAAGTGACTAAATCCATATCCCTGTCTCTTTATAGGTAACCTAGTTTATTTGTTTTAAATGATACTGATAAATATTCAGCTTTTCCCAAAAGGTAAACGTTGAATATTGCTAAAAAGGTACAAGTGAGTGACACAACGATGTTCCATTAAAAAACAAATGCCTGCAACCAAAATTTTTCCTCAAAAAATTCATTTTCCTTAAAAAGCTGCCTACTCCTCGATATCCTCCAATGCTCCCTGCAATTCATTATAACTATGATTATCACCAGCTTTTTTAGCTTCTTCCATCCCTCTTTTGTAGATTCGAATGGCTTTTTCGTAGTCTGCTACTCTTTCCAGCAATTTACCCAAATGATAATAGGATCCAACATAACTGG
>CANNJE010000084.1 GCA_947504605.1 Chitinophagaceae bacterium | reverse complement strand
TGCCCACATATAACTGGGCATGTACCATTCCGGGTGAATACAGTAGCAGCAGGCAGAGTAAGCCTTTTATTTTTTTAAATATTTTTTTCATTATAAATTATTTTAATTGTTTTCATAAACAATTGTTGTTATTATTTTAGAAATAATGGATTGCTACAGCGCCGCCGAAAGAGAGCATAGGATCTTTTATTCCCTGAGTAAATACACCGGTAGAACAGTCTATTAACCATGCATGTGAAGCATCTATTTCACTGGAGGACCAGCAAGAAATAGAATTGAAATAATTAGGATGCATTTGATCTGCAAGAGCAGCTTTATTCAGGTACACTTTTGCGAGTTCATCTTTACTGGGTAAATGCCAGTAAATGCTGGTCCATCCGGCTACCCATGTGGCGTGAGCACCTCCTGCAGTACTAAGTGCTCCACTTCCCGGTGCCAGTTCATTAATTTTACTGATAATTCCTACCGTATTATCATGACCTGTTCCAAGAGCAGTGGCTGTTGTATTATTATTCAGGAATGTATTATTAAGGGATGCTTCTCCAGCCCAATAAGCACCAGCATTAATTGCCATATTGCTTCCAACAAATCCATGTATTTCTCCAGCTACATATCCGGGATCGCCGACCTGATAGATATAGGCTATTTTACCGCCCTGATGGATTACCCCCGGCTGTAAAGCAACAGTTGTAAAACTGATTTCCGGTCCATAACCCACGCCGTTAGCGTTTTGTGCCCATGCCCTTGCATAATAAGTTGTGCCTGGCAACAAGTTAGTAAACTGACCTCCGGCCAATGTTCCGCCTGAAGACGGATAATATAATGCAGCAACCCTAACACTATCATTTAAGGTTGGATTAGCTGAAGTTTTCCAGCATATACCAGAACTTGTTACAGTGGAACCGCCATCACTTATCACTTCACTAAACCAATAAACTGACTGGTAATTATGTAAGGAATCCTGGAACGATGCTTTGTAAAGGCCCGGATAAAAATCAAGTGTCGGAATAGGGAGACTGGCAGTAGTTGTAAAACTGATCTGAGTTCCATATGAGGTTCCAACACTATTCGTAGCATAGGCTTTCACATAATATAATGTATTGGCAGTTAGTCCTGTTATTGAACTGGTAAAAGTACCTGTTCCAGTTCCATTGATTGTTTTAGTATCGGCTGTTGTTGGATTTGCAGAAGTACTCCAGCAAACCCCACGGGCTGTTACTGTTGATCCGCCATCTGAAGTGATATTACCGCCGCTGCTGGCTGTAGTATTGGCAATACTTGATGCAGCTGTTGTAGCATCGAGTGTTGGGGCAGCCAGTGCTGTTGTTGTAAAACTAACCTGAGCACCATAAGTGGTACCCGAACTGTTGGTAGCGTATGAACGAACATAATAAAGCGTAGCCGCAGTTAAACCGGTGATAGCACTGGTAAAAGCTCCGGCACCTGTTCCGTCGGTGGTTTTACTATTAGCCGTTGTTGGATTGGCTGTGGTACTCCAGCAAACACCTCTTACGGATACAGATGCACCACCATCCGAAGTGATATTGCCACCGCTTGTTGCGGTCGTAGCTGCAATGTCTGTAATGGTGCTGGTAGCAGCCAGGGAAGGAGTGGCAGCGCAGGCTGCACCACCAATCATATTGGTCCATGCTACTCCGTTAAAAACCTGTACTTCTCCATAGCTGCAACAGTTGGAACACCATACGATTAAACCTGCTGCAGGGGTAGCTATAGCATCTCTTTGTGTCGCTGTCATGCGTGGAGGTAAAAAACCTTTGTTGGTAGACATTACATCCAGCTTAGCCGAAGCATCGGGGGTATTGGTTCCAATACCAATTTGGGCTAAAATAATATTACTGAAAAGTAACATTACTACAATCGTTAATAATTTTTTCATAAAATTTGTTTTGCTGTTTAAAACTGTAGTTGTTTTTTTTATTGTAAAAGAAATTGGGTAATAAAAACCGGCCAAGGTTGCAATGAGCCCTGCCGGTAAATTTTTATAGAAGTCGTTTTTCATTTAATGGATATATAGAATAAAACTGGAGTACAAAGTAATTTACTATTTGATGAATATTAAAATAAATGCCACTACATAAAGATGTAGTGGCATCGAATTATTTTTTCTATGTAAGTAGAAGTACGTATCAGGACTCGAGGATCATGGCAGTGAGTTGCCCTCTGCTGTTGATGTTCAGTTTCCGGTATATTTTCTGAATATAAAACCGAACGCCGTCAATGGTCATATCATTTTCGGCTGCAATCATTTTGTAACTTTTTCCATCTTTAATACCAAGGGCAATATCCCATTCTTTGTCACTGAGTTTTTCTTTTACAGTATTGCTGGCGTTGTGAAAATAATCAACCACTTTTCGGGCAACCCTCACATTCATAAAAGATCCGCCACTGTTCACAATGAGCAAAGCTTCTTTTACAGAAAGGAGGGGCATGTCTTTTGTGATATACCCAAGTGCCCCCGCTTTTAAAGATTCGTACACAGCCTGGCTGTCTTCCAATACAGAGTTCATGACTAGTTTTACTTCCGGCCATTTTTTGATGGCATGTACTACTCCTTCAATACCATTCATGCCGGGAAGCATGATATCCATTAGGATCAATTCGGGCTTTGCTTCAACTGGCAGGGCCAGCAATTCTTCTGCAGAATAAACAACGGGGCCTAAAATAATTTCCTGCTGTAAACTAAAATATTCTTTTAGAGATGCCGCCATGCTGGGGTTGTCTTCTACGATAATGAGTTTTATGGGAGTCATTAAAAAATAATTTCTGTTTTAAATCCTTCAATGGTTTTTTGAAATATTACTTTCCCTTTTATTTGGGTTACCCTCGATTCGATGCTTTTTAATCCATATCCTTTGGAAAGAATTTCGTTGTTTTCATTTTTTCCGTTGTCTGTTACAACCAACTGGTATTTGTTTTCCTTCATGTTTAGCGTAATATTAAATTGATCGCCGTGTGCATGTTTTAGGCAATTATGCGCCAGTTCTTTTATGATGAGAACAATATTTCTTCTTACTGTTACATTATTGGTAAATCTGTTTTCGGGTATCAGGTTGTTAAAATGAAATTCATATCCGGTATCTGCAAATATAAATTGAAGCCAATCATTTACCCTGTCCTGAAAGTCGGTAGTGGCCATGTTTTCAGAGCTGATACTCCATAAGAGATTTCGCAAACTTTGTATGGCTTCCCTGCTGTATTGCTGAATATCCTGCAGGTCTTTTACCTGGTTGCCCATTTTTAAATTCAGCACTTCGGCCTTCATGGCAGTTTTGGTTAAGATGCTTCCCACTTCGTCGTGAATATCATTTAGCATATGTTTCTTAATGCTGCGGATAGCTTTGTATTCATGATTGCGCTGAAATAAAATAACAATAATAATTCCTATAATAAGCAATACCATCAGTATTTTAAAAATGCCTGTTTGGTAAAATGGTTCATTAACAGTAAGGGCTATCCGTAGATCAGCTGATGCAGTATTGTCTTTTCCGTTGCTACCTTTTAAAAGGATGGTATAATATCCTGCAGGTAAATTCCATAATTGTATTCTGCCATTATAGCCCAGCGAAATCCAGTCTTTATTAAAGCCTTCAATCTTGTACCAGTATTTGCAAAAGTTGGGGTTAACGTATTCAGAGAATCCAAAAAGGATTTCAAAAATGGCTTCATTGCGTGTGATGGAAATAGAATTCGTTTCAGCATTAGGAGGACTAAGTAGTTGCGTTCCTTTATCCTTTTCAATTTGCATGAGTGCAAAATGCAGGGTAGTTTTTGCCTGTTGCGGCCTCCATAAATCCGGATCAATTTTAAGAATACCGTTCAATCCGCCAAAGTAAAGATTTCCGTTACTGGTTTTTAAAGAAGCTGCATAATTGTATTCATCATCCGGCAGGCCATCTTCTTTGAAATAATTATTGATTATTCCATTTACAGGATCGATAACAGATAAACCTTTGTAAGTTGCTACCCATAACCTGTGGTAATTGTCTTCCAAAATAGATACACATTTTCCCTCGGGGATATTTTGTTTCGAGGTGAATATTTTTTCTATTTTTTTGTTTTTTGTATTTAAAAGTGCAATGCCATTATCTGTGGCAGCCCAAAGTGAATGGTCATTTAAATGGTGAATATAGTTAACATAACTATTGGGCAAATGCTGATCGGGTTTTCCCTCCACAGCATTGTAAAGCATTAAGAAATGATAATTTTCATCCAGTTCAAAAACTCCTTTGTCTGTGGCTATCCAATAATGCCCGTTGATATCCCTACTGATATGGCTGATGCGGGATTGAGCTGGAATTATTTTGCCATAATTAAAAGGGATGTCTTTAATAGAATATGTGCGCGGGTTAAATTCTCTCAGACCAAATGGAATAAGATAGCCCAGTAAAATATTATCATTCGGGGTAGCGCACATAGAAAATATATGCTCCGATTGTAAAGTTGAATCAAATCTGATAGAGGGGTCGAGTGTTTGTTGTTTGATATTAAAAGGAAGCAAGCCTATACCATCTGTAGCAATCCAATATTTATTTTTATCCTGTATGGCAGTATAAAAAATCCTGCGCTTTTCGAAAAAGATTGTTGTGTTTTTGGTAATCGGATCGTACTGCTGAATTCCATTATAAGAAAACAGCCTGATTTTTTGATCGGGTGTTTCAAGCATTCCTCTTCTTACCATTGACCCCAGGTTAGGTTGCAACAAGTTATCTGGTACTGTTTGAAAATAGGGTAAGGGAAGTCTGAAGCAAAAGATGCCGCTATTGGTGAGGATGATTACTGTGCCATAACGATCTACCAAAAGCTTTTTAAAAATGGCATTGCGTGTTTGTAAGATCTTAATTTCTGTTGCAGGACGGTTATAGTTAAACTTATAGAAAATACGGCTGTATTCATGAATCGTTAGGTAACTGCCTGTATCTATTTCTGTAAAGCCTGTAAAATTAGCAGGATAGAACACTGCCGTATCTTCTTTTTTGGTTTCGATATTATTGCTGAACAAGCCGTTATAATACAAAGACAGTAATCCAAGTTTAGAAGAAAAAACCAGTCCGTAATTGGCCTGATCTCTTTTTTTTATATAGGATGATACTTTGTGGGTTGGAAGGTGTATTGAATAAAAATGATTTTGAAAAGTGGAGATATAAATGTTCTCTTGATCATTTTCTGCAACAAAGTAGTTAGCAGCTTTAAAAGGGAGTTGAAGTTTTTGTTGTGTATTTAAATTTTTACATAGTCCATCGAGGGTTATATAAATCAGTTCGTTTTTTTTTGTTGCAAATAAAACAACGATATTTTCCTGTTGTGCTGCTTTATAAAAGAGCCTGCTTTTTTTTGAATGAATATCTATTGCATCAATACCTTTATTGGTAGCGGCATACACTGTATTTCCTATAAGCGCAAGGCTTTGAACTGATTTGTCGGAAAGTCTTAATAAAGAATCTGAAGGATGGAAATTAATAAAATGCTGACCATCGAAACAACTCAGGCCATTGTTGCTGGCCAGCCATAAAACATTGTTCTGATCAAGCAGGCCATCATTGATATTGTTATCAGAGAGGCCATTTTTTATATCATAGGCAGTAGGAATGATCTCTACAATCGTATTCTGTGCTTCCAGACAATTGCAGGAGAGTACTGTAATCAGCAATAGTAGCCAATAACAATTCATTTGTTTCGATGTATTCAATATTTTATTGTTTGTGATTTTAATAGCGAGTATAAAAATATAATAATTACCGGATAATCATTTCTAATAGTTCTTGCTAAAGTTCTCTTTGCACCCCATATAATTGCATAAATGTATCTTTATTCTTTATTTGCCGATTACTACTAAACGGAATATGAGTAACAAACTGGTTAAGTATTGGAAAATTTTAGTTCATTCAGGAAGGTTGTTTTTGAAAAATGATCCATTGCGTATGGCCGGTGCTACAGCATTTTTTACCATGTTTGCACTACCACCCATTCTGATTATTCTGGTGCAGGTATTTAGTTTGTTTATAGATCCGCTAACCATCCGGCAGGAACTTTTTGCCGGGTTAACCGATACTTTTGGTATGGAAGCAGTGCGCTTGATAGGCACCGTTATCCAAGGGTTTAAAAAACTAACGTATAACTTAACTGCTACTATTTTTGGTTTTATCTTTTTAATTTTTGTGGCAACAACCCTTTTTAAAGTCATTAAAAATTCCATTAACCAGATATGGGATCTGCCGGTTCCGCTTCGCAAAAAAGTATTGTCTACCATTGGGTCAAGGTTGCAATCATTACTGGTTATTTTGATAACCGGATTTTTGTTTTCCACTGCTGTGTTTATAGAAACCTTGCAGGTATTTATTGGCAATTACTTCTTTAAGATTTTTCCTTCCTGGTCCAATCTTTTTAATCAGTTGCAAACCTTTAGTATTTCAACAATTATCATTGCGATTTGGTTCCTTATGATTTTTCGGTATTTGCCCGATGGCAGGCCAACCTGGCGTGTAGCATGGGTAGGGGCATTCTTTACCAGTTTTCTTTTTTCCATAGGGAAGATTATACTGCACCTGATGTTGTCTTATAATAATATCACCAGTATTTATGGGGCTTCTGCATCCGTTGTGTTATTGCTTCTCTTTTTATTCTATTCAGCAATGATCCTTTATTATGGAGCTGCTTTTACAAGGGTCTGGGCCGGTTCTAAAAACCAGGATATTGAACACCGGCAAAAGGAAGCAGTCGTTGCTGCCTGATGGTTGACTTCTCTTATTTTATATCTGTCTGTATTATAGCAATGGAGGCAACTTCTGTTGTTATAAGCCATTTTATTACCTAAACAGCTGAAGTTGATTCCTTTTGGAGGAAGTGAAATATGACTACAATCATTTTTAAAAACGACTAGAATCATGTTGAAAGTGTAGCGTTATTTCTCCCTTTGCAGCATGATAAAAATAGACCTTTTAAAACCGTTTTGTTTTATTTTGATACTGATGTTGTGCAAAGAAATTTATGCACAGCAAAAAACCAGTATTGATTTTGCAGCAACCCGAAATATGAATAATGCTACTTATGGACTAAACATAAGTGGCTTTTATCATTTTAGCGAACGTATTGTCGGTGGTCTTGAAGTGAATCGCTTTTTCCCTATAACCCGTAAATTAGGAGCAGAGGATGTAGAAATATCTGCCTGGGATTTTGACCTTAATTTTCATTACAATATTCCATTAGCAAAAAAATTAATTATCTATCCACTAACAGGGGTAAGTCATACATCCGATAAAGAGTTTATTCCAGCTTTGGGAGAAACGCTTTACAGTCGGTTTTATTCATTCAATACCGGTGCAGGACTTTTTTGGGAAGGGCATAAAATAGTTCCTTATGTAGAGTGTAACCTCACCTGGGGAAAGATCAATCAGCAGTTTTTACTGGCTGGTCTCAGTTATGAACTGGAGTGGGGGCATCATTCAAAAGAAAAAGAATAATTTAATCCCGTACATATTAAAAGTGGTTCGAAGCAATTTGAACCACTCTTTTTATTGCAGTATTAAAGAATAGAATGTCTTAATTTGCATTTCAAATAAACCACATGAATAAAATTTACCTCTTACTAAGCGGGATCATCCTGTCGGCCTCTGTGATGGCTCAAACAACCATTAAGCAGGATGAAATGAGCAGCCATATTGGCGACTCGGTTAAAATTTGTATGAAGATTTTTGGCGGCATCTACCTTGACAGAAGTAAAGGAACTCCCACCTTATTAAACGTTGGCGATAGTTATCCAAGGAATCCGCTTACATTGTTTATAGGGGAAGATACCAGACAAACATTTGCAGAAAAACCGGAAGAGTTTTTTAAAGGAAAAGATGTTTGTATTACCGGTAAATTAGAATTGTACAAGGAAAAAATTCAAATCAGAATTGCTTCGAAAGAACAAATTGTTTTGCAATAAGAAATAGATATTGTTTGTTGCAGGGAAATTAAATTTGTATAATTATAAAACATCCGAACTTGCTTAGTGTTCCTTTATTAGTTGAAAAATATAAACTGCTGCCACATCCGGAAGGAGGTTTTTATAAAGAAAATTACAGGGCTGCAGAAATAATCCCCAACGCATCTTTGCCTAAAAGGTTTCATGGCGACAGGAACTATAGTACCGCTATTTATTTTTTACTGGAAGCAGGAGATTATTCTGCGTTTCACAAAATAAGCAGTGATGAATGCTGGCATTTTTATTCAGGTGGTCCGTTGCTGATTTACATCATACATATTAACGGTAAAATGGAAATGATTAAACTGGGTAATGATATCCTTCAGGGAGAACAGTTTCAGGCCATCGTTCCCGCTCAATGTTGGTTTGCATCAGAGCCAGCACCCGGTTCCGCATACTCCTTTGTTGGTTGCACTGTAGCCCCCGGTTTTGATTTCGATGATTTTGAACTGGCTAAAAAGGAGGAGCTGTCAAAACTGTTTCCACAGCATGGTATACTTATCAACCGGCTTACAAGGTAGAACAGTAAAATAGGATAGCTTTCTCTTCCACATCTTGATTGCTGCTGCTATTACAAATGTTTATGTTGAATTAAGCAGAAGCCATCACAGGTTTGTTTATTGCCGGAGTAGCGGGAGATGCTTCCAAATGGCAAGCATTCCATGTTTTATATCCTCCCGATAAATTATAAACTTCCTTAAAATCGTTTTGCCTCAAAATTCGGTGGGCAAGGTATCCTCTTAAACCTGCTTCGCAATAAATAAATATTTTTTTATCACGGGGAATTTCATTCATCCTTTCTCTGATTTCATCTACCGGAATATTAATGGCATTCGCAATTTTTCCTTCGCTGTATTCCTTCTCTGTCCTTACATCCAGTAAAATATCATCGGGGTTAAGTTGATCTACTTCATTCCAATAAAATATTTTTAGCCTGTCTAATAAAATATTTTCAGCAACAAATCCTGCCATGTTTACCGGGTCTTTAGCAGAAGAGTAGGGAGGTGCATACGCATGTTCAAATTCTGTTAGTTCGTAAATCGTACTGCCTCTTTGTATGATGGAAGCGAGGATATCAATGCGTTTGTCAACACCATCATACCCTGCAATTTGTGCACTGTATATTTTTCCATCTTCCGGAGAAAAGGCAATTTGAATGGCCATTTGTTTTGCTCCCGGATAATAGCCCGCATGGGAGCCACTGTGATTGGTAGATACAATATGGTTGATGTTGGCATTTTTTAAATGTTTGCTTGCGGTTCCTGCGGTAGCCACTGTCATGTCAAATACTTTTACAATGGCAGTATTGATGGCGCCATGGTAAGCTCTTTTATTTCCTGTAACCATGTTGTCGGCACAAATACGTCCCTGTTTGTTGGCTGGGCCTGCTAAATAAGTATTCATGGATTGTCCTGTAATAGGATTGGCAAATTCAATTGCATCGCCCACTGCATAAATATTGGCATCGGATGTTTGCAGAAATTCATTAACCCAAATACCCTTTGCGGCACCTAGTTGTAAGCCGGCCATGGCCGCTAATTTTGTATCTGGCCTCACCCCTATAGAGAGGATAACAATATCTGCATCAATGGGAGTTCCTTCTTTTAATAAAACTTTAATGCCATGGTCTGTTTTTTCAAATCCGGTAACGGCATTGTTTAAACGAAGGTCTACACCCTTGGAGCGTATATGCTGTTGAAGTATAGCAGCCACCGGAAAATCAACAGGTGCTAATACCTGGTTGCCCATTTCAATAACGCTGACATTTAATCCAAGATGATGAAGGTTTTCGGCCATTTCCAATCCTATAAAACCGGCTCCAATTACTACTGCTTTACCTGATAGATGATTGTTTACATAACTTTTTATATAATCTGTATCTGCTACATTGCGCAGCGTAAAAATGCCTGGGAGATTGATGCCGGGTAAAGGCGGGCGAATAGGTTCTGCTCCCGGGGAAAGTACAAGTTTGTCATACGATTCTTCATAGGTTTCACCCGTGATTAAATTGGTAGCGGATATCTTTTTTTCAGCAGCATCAATTGCGGTAACCTCCGTAGAAATCCTGACGTCAATATTAAATCTGCTGTTGAAGGAAGCGGCAGTTTGAACAAATAATTTATTACGGTCTTTAATAACATCACCGATATAATAGGGTAGTCCGCAATTGGCGTAGGAGATATAAGCTCCTTTTTCAAAAATAACGATCTCGGCTTTTTCATCCATTCTCCTCAGTCTAGCTGCTGTGCTTGCTCCACCTGCTACGGCTCCTATAATAATGTATTTCATAATATCTGCTCTTTAATTACGTTTCAGAATGCAAAGGAAGAAAATTTAAACCTTATTAAATGTAACATTGGTTACTGAACAGGGTTGTTTTGGATTGTATAAACATGATTATTATCATGTTTATAATTTACAGGGGATCCAACAGCCGAAAGAGATAGCAGCTGGAATATAAAGGACGACCCGTTTAGATAGTAGAGAAGGGGGAAAATATTTTATCCCTGTTGTTTTATTAAATCCAGTACAGGAACCAATTCGTTTAAGCCAAGCTGCTCGATCATTACCATATCTTTTGGATCCAGTTTAAAAAGCCCTTGTGTATTAAGCTGAACATGGGTTTTAGTTCGGATGCCCGGTATAACAGTACTTATTTCGGGATAACTTAAAATATAACTTAAAGCCAATTGTGTTTTGCTGCATTGGTATTTGCTGCATAAATCCCAAACCGGATTCAGTGCGCTATTAGCAGCCTCAATAACAGGAATGGTGAGCCTGTTTTTCCGATGGTCATTGTCCGGAAAAGAGAAGTCATGGTCGAATTTACCCGTCAATAAACCAAATTGTAAAGGCATTCTTGCAATTATACCAAAGCCATTTTGGGCAGCATTTTTTATAACCGGTATGGCAGTTTGATTGATTAAATTTAATACCAGTTGAAAACCAACAGCTTTTTGTTGTTGAATAAAAAAATTGGCTTCCGGCAAAGGTTCAAATGTATTTAAGGAGATTCCCCAGTAACGGATTTTGCCTTCTTTTTGTAATTGTTGCATGGCGTCCAAACATTCCCCATCTTGTAAATGAGCCAACCTTGCAGTGTGTAACTGATAATAATCAATGGTATCTTTTTGAAGTCGCTTTAAACTTTCTTCACAGGCTTTTAAAATATAAGCTTTGCTGTAATCAACCGTAAACTGTTCGTTGCGGGAAACATTGCCCACTTTAGTTGCAATGATCAATTCCTTGTCTTTGCCTATAAGTTTTCCCAGTAATCTTTCCGAATGGCCAAGGCCATAAATATCTGCAGTGTCAAAGAAATTAATACCGGCGTCTAAAGAAAAATGAATGGCTTTTTTGGATTCCTCATCATTGCTGTTTCCCCAGCCAATGGCAGTTTTGCCAATCATAGCCCCACCTCCAATAGCCCATGCGCCAAAGCCTATTTCGCTTACCAATAAATCGGTGGTTCCAAATTTTCTGTAAATCATCCTGTAAGCTAAAGCTATTTATTTTTTAAATGAATTTATAAACCAATCTCTATTTTTAAAGTTTCACCATGGTAGTTTAATAACAAAACTTGGTTGCTGTTGGCGATTGTTTTGTTGTTTAGTTTTACTGTTTGAATATTTATTCCGGCTGGTAATTCAAGTTGCAGGTTCCTTGTCTGCAATATTTTTTTGCTGCCGGAAGAAACAGTAATCAATATTTTTTTACCTGTTTGTTGTCCTTCAAAACGGATCAATTCATAATTGCCTTTTTCTAAAGTATTTTTCGTGTGTCCGTCATCGTCATACAATGTATAATTCGATTTTTGTGATGAGGGATAATATTTAATATTGATTTCTTTGCCGGTATATTCCCCGGTGTTTTTAACAGGGTTCTTGCTGATGAACATGGGTACAAAACTTCCTTCTTTTACAAATACAGGAATATCGCTTAGGGATAGTTTTTCGTTGATCCATTGGTTGCCGGTTATTTTTTGGTCGCTTATAAAATGATACCAGTTTCCTTTTGGTAAATATATATCCTGGTTGCTGATGCCTTTTTGTAAAACGGGCGCAACTAAAAATGCATCTCCCCACATGTATTGATCATCTGTTTTAAATAAATTACTGTCTGAATTATTGTAATAGAACAAAGGTCTTACCAATGGTTTGCCAAACTTTGCCTGCTCATATGCCAATGTATAATTGTAGGGAAGTAATTTGTAACGCAATTG
>CANNJE010000083.1 GCA_947504605.1 Chitinophagaceae bacterium | reverse complement strand
GCCCATTTATCATAATCGCCAATACGGGGAAACAATCCTTTTTGAGCAATATTATCTTCCGGCTGTGCCACATAATTAAAACGGGCATAATCCATAATGGAAGGCGTATGACCATTGGCTTCTACCCAGTTTTTATTGCGTAAATTTTCTACCGGCACTGTGGAAGAAGAACCAAAATTATGTCTTAACCCAAGGGTATGTCCCACTTCATGAGACGAAACAAAACGAATCAGTTCGCCCATCAGTTCATCTTCAAATACCAGTTTGCGAGCAGCTGGATCCACGGCGGCTGTTTGGATCAAATACCAGTTGCGCAAAAGGCTCATCACATTGTGGTACCAGTTGATATGCGATTCCAATATCTCTCCGGATCTTGGATCATGCACATGAGGACCACTTGCATTCGGTATATCAGAAGGTTTATAAACAATTGCAGAATAATTGGCATTTTCAAGGTTCCACTCAGGATCATTGGCTGGTGCTTCTTTTGCAATAATCGCATTGCTGAAACCTGCTTTTTCAAAAGCAATCTGCCAGTCATTTACACCCTTAATTAAATAAGGAACCCATTTTTTAGGCGTAGCAGGATCGATGATAAAGACGATTGGTTTTTTAGGTTCCACCAGTTCACCTCTTTTGTATTTTTCAATATCCTCGTCCTTAGGTTCAAGTTTCCAGCGGGTGATCATTCTCACTTGCTGTATGCCCTGCGGATTTAAATCGTAATCGGTATAGCCTGTTGCAAAATAACCAACCCTTGCATCAAAATAACGTGCCTTCATGGGGGTGGCCGGTAACAGAATCATAGAACTACTCAACTCATAGGTAGTGGGAGAACCCGCACCAGGAGCAGCAGATGGGGAACCCGGACTGGGTGCCTGAGTGCGCAAATAAGTTTTTACGGTTTGAATGAGGGTATTAGTTGGGTAAGATTTTACTTTGCTGATATAAGAATTGTCTTTCTGATATTGGGTTAATTGCAGGGAGCGTTTATACCCCGCATCAAAAAAGAAAATATCATTATCACCCATTAGAAAATCTGTTACTTCTATTACCGTACCGGTAACTCCTGTAACAGAATCCTTTGCCAAAGCCTTCACATCAAAAGAGGCAGCGATGGGTTGTAAACTTGAGTTGCGAACCGACTGGTACATACCGCCGGAAGAATCCTTTGAATTTTCCTGATAGGAAATGCTTTTTAAAAATATTTTATTGTTCGGCCCTTTTTCAAATACAATTACATTTTCACCAATCTGATCTCCTGCATAACCACTGCGGCCAAGATCGCCGGCAGCAGCTGCTTTGGAAATACGGTTCACAACCAGGATCTCTCTGTTTAAGATGGCATCCGGAATTTCAAAAAAGTATTTATCGTCTAATGTATGGGTAATCAGTAACCCTTTTTCAGTTTTGGCCTTGGCCGTTATCACTTCCTTATAGGGTTTCGGACCGGTAGTTTTGGGCGCCACCACCGGAGGATTCCCGGTTTCCGGTGCTTTAGAAGGCGCTGTGGCCGGGCGCTGTGCCAGGACTGATTGCCCCAACAATAAAAAACCTGCAACAAGCAAACTTGAAATTCTTCTCATATGTTTTTTTAAGTTTTGATAAATATACTAACAGCAATATAATTGCTTTAAAGAAGCCGTTATTAAAATGAGGCAAATTTTATTTAAGTGGCATTGAATATTTTTTATATAAGAATAAAAACGACCCCTTTTGCTTTACGCCGTTGCAGGTGTTTTCACCTGCGACACCTCTTTACTATTTAACTACGCCGGTGCAGGTGTTTTCACCTGCAACACCCCTTTACTAATTAACTAAATATTTCCAACAACATTTGAAACGCATCTTATACCCGCAAGCGTTGCCCCAATATTGAATGCCGCAGGTGAAAACAGCTGCGGCGGCACAAAGAAAGAGTTTTTAGAAAATAAACAAGATGAATATTGTACAAAAAGAGTACAGGTAGCAGGTCTGGGATTAGAACCAACCACTTAATTTCTTAAGCAATTTTTTTACCCACTACTTTTAAGGAGGCTGTGCAAAAATTAAAGCCCTCTTCTACCCTTTTTTACCGAAATTCGTCCGTTCCGGTTGATGAAATATGGTAATATTTCAAAAGCGGAATAAATCGTTATCAAGATATTATTCAAAAATGAAGTTTTCTCACTTACACGTACATACACAGTTTTCTTTACTGGATGGAGCCGCCTCCATTAAGAGCCTTTATAAAAAGGCCATTGATGATGGGATGCCCGCATTGGCGATAAGTGATCATGGTAATATGTTTGGCGCTTTTGAATTTGTAAAAGAAGCCTACAACCATAAAAATGCAGATGGCAGCCTGAAAGTAAAACCAATTGTGGGTTGCGAGTTTTACATCACACAGGATCGTACCCGCAAAACATTCAGCAAAGAAGAAAGAGATCCCCGCCATCACCAGATACTACTGGCTAAAAATGAACAGGGATATAAAAACCTGGTTAAGCTCACTTCTCTTGGTTATATAGAAGGGATGTACAGCAAATACCCTCGTATCGATAAAACGCTGATCCATAAATACCATGAGGGCCTTATTGCCACCACTTGTTGTTTGGGTGCCCTGGTACCACAAACCATCTTAAAAAAAGGCGAAGAAGAAGGCGAGAATGAATTTAAATGGTGGCTCAATATTTTTCAGGAAGATTATTATGTAGAACTGCAGCGGCATGGCATGGTAGAACAGGATAAGGTGAACCAGGTTCTTTTAAAATTTGCAAAAAAATACAACGTAAAAGTTATTGCGAGTAATGATAGTCATTATGTAGATCAGAAAGATTTTAATGCACATGATATATTGCTTTGCATCAACACCGGTGAAAAACAAAGTACACCTGCCATGCGGGAGTTTACCGATGATGATGTGAGCATGAAGAACAAACGATTTGCTTTTCCAAACGATCAGTTTTATTTAAAAACCACGGCAGAAATGTCCAAGGTTTTTGAAGACCTGCCGGAAGCGATCGACAATACCAATGAGATCGTTAGCAAGATCGACTTATTGGATTTGAAGAAAGAAATCATGCTACCGTTTTTTGAAGTTCCCCCAGCCTTCAAAACGCAGGACGAATACCTGGAACATCTTACCTGGAGCGGTGCAAAAGAAAGATATAAAATCCTCACCCCCGAGAGTGAAGAAAGGCTGCAGTTTGAACTGGGGGTGATCCGCAAAATGGGTTTTGCCGGTTACTTTTTAATTGTAAGTGATTTTATAAAACATGGCCGCGACATCGGCGTATTTATTGGCCCCGGCCGTGGATCGGCAGCAGGTAGTGCCGTAGCTTATTGTATTGGCATTACGAATATTGATCCGATTAAATACAATCTCCTGTTTGAGCGTTTCCTGAATCCGGAACGTAAGAGCATGCCCGATATAGACACGGATTTTGATGATGACGGTCGACAGAAAGTGATTGATTATGTTGTAAAAAAATATGGCAAAAACCAGGTTGCACAAATCATAACCTACGGTACCATGGCTGCCAAAAGCAGTATTGCCGATGTGGCTCGTGTGATGGATTTACCGCTGGCCGAAAGCCGTGCAATCAGTAAACTAGTACCTGAAAAACCGGGTATTAATTTAAGGCGTTTGCTGCATGCCCCCTTTACAACCAAAGAAGCCAAGGCCGGTGAAAAATCGCTGGAAGAAAAAGAACAGCTGCAGGGAGAAGATATTGAAAATGTAAAAAGATTAAGAGAGATTTATGCCGGCAATAATTTAGACAGTAAAATATTACATGAGGCCGAGATCCTGGAAGGATCGGTACGAAATACAGGTATCCATGCTTCTGCCATCATCATTGCGCCAATGGATCTTACAGATCTGTTGCCGGTAGCCACTTCTAAAGAATCGGAACTCTGGCTAACACAGATAGAGGGTAACTCTATTGAAGAAGCCGGTGTAATTAAAATGGACTTTTTGGGTTTGCGAACCCTCAGTATTTTAAAAACTGCCCTGGGGCTGATCAAACAAAACCATGGTATTTCTATTGCCATTGATGATATTCCACTGGATGATGAACTAACCTACAAGCTTTACCAGCAGGGTGATACCAATGCTACATTCCAGTTTGAAAGTGCGGGTATGCAAAAATACCTGCGGGAATTAAAACCTGATAAGTTTGCCGATCTTATTGCAATGAACGCCTTGTACAGGCCGGGACCAATGAGTTATATCCCCTTGTTTATTGCACGTAAACATGGCCGTGAAGTAGTAACTTATGATGTGCCAGACATGGAAGAATACCTGCAGGAAACTTATGGTATTACGGTGTACCAGGAACAGGTAATGTTGCTCTCCCAAAAGCTGGGTGGCTTTAGCAAAGGCGATGCCGATGTACTGCGCAAAGCCATGGGTAAAAAGCAAAAACATATCCTGGATAAAATGAAAGTACAGTTTATGGAAGGTGCTACCGCTAAAGGACACCCGAAAGACAAACTGGAAAAGATATGGACCGATTGGGAAGCTTTTGCTCAATACGCTTTTAATAAATCACATAGTACCTGTTATGCTTTTGTGGCCTATCAAACGGCCTATATAAAAGCCCATTATCCAAGCGAATACATGGCAGCAGTGTTGAACCATGCAGGAAGTATCGAAAAGATTACTTTTTTTATGGAAGAGTGCAAAAGGATGGGACTTACCGTACTTGGGCCGGATATCAATGAATCGCAAAATGGTTTTGCTGTAAACAAAAAAGGTGAAATACGTTTTGGTTTCAGCGGACTAAAAGGTGTGGGCGAAAATGCCATTGAAAACATCATTGAAGAAAGAAACAAACACGGGCAGTTTAAAGACATATTTGATCTGGTAAAAAGAGTGAACCTGCGGGCTGTGAGCAAAAAATCATTGGAGAGTTTGATCTACAGTGGCACTTTTGATTGTTTTAAAGACATGCACAGGGCACAGTATTTTTTCACTGCACCAGGTGATGTAATATCGCTGGAGAAGATTGTAAAATTTGGCGCTGTTTACCAGTCCAATTCAGCCAGTACCAGCAATACCCTTTTTGGTGATTTACAAATGCCGGATATCGTTCCTCCAAAACTGGCCAACTGCCCGCAATGGCAGCTGATTGAACAACTGGATTTTGAAAAAGAAGTAACCGGTATGTTCATGAGCGGTCATCCGCTCGATAACTTTAAGTTTGAACTGAACCATTATAATATCACACCCATTGCCGATTTCTTGGAAGTGAAAAATGCAGTAGGCATTACCCCTACTTCCAAATCATTCCGACTGGCCGGCCTGGTGGTGGATGCACAACACAGGCTTACCAAAACAGGCAAGAACTATGGGGTGCTTTTTATCGAAGACTTTTCAGGCAAAACAGATTTTTTTGTTTGGCAGGAAGATTATGTCAAATACATCAACTACTTCGAAAAAGGAATGATTATTATGATTGAAGGTGCTTTCAGAGAAAAAAGATTCAAACAGGGCGAATATGAATTTAGTTTTAGCAAACTGCATTTACTGGAAACGGTCAAATCAACCCTTACCAAACAGGTGATCATAGATATACAACCGGAATTTATTGATGAAGCATTTATCAATTTTATAGAAAACAATATCAAAGAACACCCGGGTAAAGCTTCTATTAAGTTCAATATTCATGATAAAGTAAAAGATCATAAAATAAGTTTGTATACCGAAAACAGCTTTACAATGAATGATGATATGGCTGTTTTCATAAATGAACGACCTTATTTTGATGTGAATGTGTTAACAGCTTAACATTTAACTGCCGTTTCTGTCTATCCACACTGACGAAAAGAATGTGGATATGTCATTCTGGTTGGAATACAATAATGGCTATAAATTTGCAGCCTTATTCATCTGTTGAATACAATAAGCATTGAACCAACAGCTCATAAATTTTAAACTATAAAAAAAACACCTATATGGCACTTGAACTCACAGATGCGAACTTTAAAGCAGAAGTTTTGGATTCGGATAAATTAACCGTTATTGATTTTTGGGCAGAATGGTGCGGCCCCTGCCGTGCAATCGGACCAGTTATTGAAGAATTGGCCAAAGAGTACGAAGGAACAGTAACCGTTGGAAAAGTAAACGTAGATCACAATCCACAGGTTTCTATGAACTATGGTATTACCAGTATTCCTGCGATACTTTTTGTAAAAAATGGCGAAGTAGTAGATAAACTGGTAGGTGCACAACCTAAAGCCAACTTTGTAAAAAAGATCGAACTACATAAATAATTAGCACAATAATTATTCAGAAACCCTCCCATGCGGAGGGTTTTGTTTTTATAAACCTGAATGGACAAAAATGAGAATGCCCTGTTTTAAACAGGGCATTCTTAATATTAAAAAACTTCTTAAAAATTAATGCTGCACATTGGCTAGTGCTTTAGGATCATGTTTGTGTTTAAACAGGATGGCAAATGCAATACCAATGACCAATGAATAGGCTGCAAAAGACAGCCAGATATTATGCCAGTCTTTTGTACCCGCGTGAACAAAATAATTGTCTATCACAAATCCGCTTATTTTACTACCAAGGTAGGCGCCTACTCCGTTTGTCATCATCATAAATAAACCCTGTGCACTCGAGCGAATGCTAGAGTCGGTAGTGGTTTCAATAAACAATGATCCGGAAATATTAAAGAAATCAAATGCCATACCATATACAATGCAGGAAATAACAATCATCCACAAACCATCGGCTGGGTTACCATAGGCAAAAAGCCCAAAACGTAATACCCATGCCAACATTGAAAACAACATCACTTTCTTAATACCAAAGCGTTTAAGAAAAAATGGAATGGTCAGAATAAAAACAGTTTCCGAAATCTGTGAAATAGACATAATGATGGTAGAATACTTTACCACAAATGAATCTGCAAACTGAGGTATGTTTTTAAAATCATCCAGGTAAGAGTCTCCATACATATTGGTTAACTGCAACGCTCCTCCCAAAAACATAGAGAATATAAAAAACAATGCTGTTTTATAACTGGCAAAAAGTTTAAATGCAGTCAGGCCCAATTGCTCAAACCAGGAAGCATCTTTTGAAATCATTTTTTGAGGTGGACATTTTGGCAAACTAAAAGCGTAGATTCCAAGAATAATGGCACCTACTCCGGCAATAACAAACTGATTGGCATTGGCCTTACTTCCTGTAAGATTTGTAATCCACATTGCTGCAATAAAACCAATGGTTCCCCAAACCCGAATTGGAGGAAACACTTTTACCACATCAAAATTGTTATTTTTTAAAATATTGTAGGCTATAGAATTAGACAATGAAATGGTAGGCATATAACAGATCATTGCTGCAAAAATGACATAATACAATGTATTAGGATCATTTACGGAAGGCACATAAAACAAGATTAAACCATAACATATATGTAAAATGCCATACAATTTTTCTGCATTCATCCACTTATCGGCAATAACACCTGTTAGCGCCGGCATAAAAAGAGAGGACAATGCAAGTGTCGAAAAAATTGCCCCAAACTGAGCTCCGGTCCAGCCTTTTGCATTAAAACAATAGGTTCCAATTGTAATAAGCCATGCTCCCCATACAAAGAATTGCAGGAAACTCATTAGAGTAAGGCGGGTTTTAATATTCATAAGCAAGTTTTTATATAAGTTATTGAGGGTTGGAAGATAAATATTTATTTGATACAAACACGGGTATTGGTTAAACTTTCCTAAGACCCGATTGTAATAGAAATCACTCCCATGCTAAATAAAATTAGTGTCACAACATTTGGTTTCACCGTAAATTTGCAAAAAAATAAAGATGAGCAGTTCTATAGATATATTAATTACTTCCGCATCAGACAACCGTTTACAAGAAATAGCACAGAAAGTAAAAGACGGCAAACGTATTACAGATGAGGAATGTTTGGTACTCTTCGAAAAAGGCAGCCTTGCTTTTGTGGGTGCACTGGCCAATTTTATCAGGGAAAAATTACATGGCAATAAAACCTATTTTAACCGCAACTTCCACATAGAGCCTACCAACCTTTGTGTATTTAGTTGTAAGTTCTGCTCCTATTCAAAATTATATGCGCACAAGGAAGAAGGATGGGAACTGAGCATCGATCAAATGCTCGACATTGTGAAGGGCTACGACGGCAAACCAATTACCGAAGTGCATATTGTTGGCGGCGTTCATCCTAAAATGGATATGGCTTATTTTATTGAACTGATACAAAAAATACATGCACATAGGCCCGATTTGCACATCAAAGGTTTTACAGCCGTGGAACTGGATTATATGTTCCGCAAAGCAAAACTTACGACCGAAGAAGGGATGTTACAATTAAAAGAAGCGGGATTACAATCCCTGCCTGGTGGTGGTGCCGAAATATTTCATCCGGAAATAAGAGAAAAAATTGCAGCAGATAAAGTAAATGGCGAAGGCTGGCTAAAAATACATGAAGCTGCACATAACCTTGGTATGTTTAGCAATGCAACCATGTTATATGGCCATATTGAAAAACACGAGCACCTGGTAGACCATATGCGCAAATTGCGTGACCTACAGGATAAAACAAAAGGCTTTAATACTTTTATTCCACTCAAATTCAGGAATCACGACAACGATATGAGCCATGTTGCAGAAAGCACCATTACAGAAGACATGCGCCTCTATGCAATTGCAAGAATTTACTTAGACAATTTCCCTCACCTGAAAGCTTATTGGCCGATGTTGGGAAGACAGAATGCACAGTTATCGCTTTCCTTTGGTGTAAATGATATAGACGGAACCATTGATGATACAACCAAAATCTATTCAATGGCAGGCAGCGAAGAGCAAACCCCTTCTATGAGTACGGAAGAGCTGGTAATGCTGATAAAGCAGGTAAAAAGACAACCCATCGAAAGAGGCACGCTCTACAACGAAATAAAAGATTACAGCAATGTTGAGGTAAATACAGCTGTTCTGAATTAAAGATCCTTTACAGTTGAAGGCTGTGCAGGTTATCTTATCAATGATATCCCAATAAAAAAGCCCCTTGAATAATCAAGGGGCTTTTAATATGATCAAAAATGAATTAGAAATTTCTAAGGGTCATTTCAGTTCTTCTGTTTTTAGCACGACCAGCAGCAGTTTTGTTATCTGCAATTGGTTTTTCTTCGCCAAAACCGGTTGATTTCATACGAGACTCTGCAATTCCTTTACCAACCAGGTAAGTTCTAACAGATCCTGCACGGCTTTCAGACAGTTTAAGGTTGCTTTCGTTGCTTCCAACTTCGTCTGTATGACCATCAATATCCAACATCAATGATTCGTCTGCTTTTAAAAGAGCAGCTACTTCATTTAAAGATGCATTTGATTTAGCCAATAATTTGTAACTACCGGTTGCAAAGAATACATTCTTAGCAGCCATATTTACTTTCTCCACTACTTCTTTAGCTATTTCAGGGCAACCTTGGTTGCTAGCTGGGCCAGAACGAGTTGGACATTTGTCGTCTTCGTCGTTTACACCATCACCATCACCATCAGGAATAGGACAACCTTGATAACGTGCCAAACCTTTTACAGTAGGACATTTGTCGTTTTCATCGTTGATACCATCTCCGTCTGTATCAGGAACAGGGCAACCTTGATATTTTGCAGTACCGGCAACGGTAGGGCATTTATCATCGCCATCAGCAATACCATCACGATCTGTATCAGGACAACCTTTCAAAGAAGCTAAACCAGCAACATCCGGGCATTTGTCATCAACATCATTAACGCCATCATTATCGCGATCCAACACCACTGGTGCTGGTGGAGGAGGTATTACCTTTTTTTTTTCAGGACCAAAGCTGTGTGCAAAACCTACTGAATAGATCAAATGGTCTTTTAATACATCTGTAGTTAATGCAAAACGGTATTGAGCTTGCAGCAATAAGTAAGTTACGCTGTTAAAGTTCATTTGGATACCAACACCAGCTGGAACATAAGCACCAAATTTACCGGTATAATAACCAACACCAGCACCTGCAGTCAGGAATGGAGCGATCATACCTTTATCTGAATATGGACGAATATTTAAAGTAGGCTCTAATTCAAGGCCCATTTCAGTTTTAGTAGTTCCTTCAACTCTATCGTTAGCATAATCGTGGATCATTGCATTGAACTTACCAGCGAAATCAATCTTTGAAGTAAGACCTCTCCAGTAAGACAAAGAAAGACCATAATCCATATCTCTAAGACCGGCAAGGTTTCTTGGACTGTTCATGTCCTTAATAGTACCTGGTGTTTTAAAATCTAATGCATTAAGCTGTACACCAAATAAAGCAGGCTTCTTATCAGGCGAGTCGCTGTTCTTTTGTGCGAAAGCCCCAGTTACCAGGACAAACATCGCAAATACCAGTGTTAGTTTTTGTTTCATAAATGCTATTTTAATTTAAAAGTTTTCTCTCAATGGTTAAAGAGAATGAATTGGGTTTAGTTTTGACAAATGTAATATCTAAAACTTTATAGATAAAGCATTTCTTTAACAAAGATATAGTTTTATTTATTTCAGTTTGTCCGATAAAAATAGTATAAAATTTCATTGGTAAATATATTTTTTACATTTTTTCTATTCCCCTGCTTTCGCAAGAGCAGGAAATACTATATTTGCAGCCCAAATTAAAACGATTATGGTTTTCCAGCAATCGTTTTAATGTAAAGAAAGGTTTTATCGGTTCGGTAGCTCAGCTGGATAGAGCATCAGCCTTCTAAGCTGAGGGTCATTGGTTCGAATCCAATCCGGATCACTCTTTAAAGGTTTTACAGCAATGTAAAACCTTTTTTATTTTGTACAACAAAGACGATTATGAATTGTTTAAATAAATATAAAGCCCCCGATTAAGAAATCGGGGGCTTTTATTAATTTAAAAAACAGCTGTTTTTTATGTATTTATTTTACAATCATCTTTTGCGAAACAGCTCCTGCCCTGATTATATACATACCCGGCTGTAAAAACCCGGCTGCGACCTGCTGAATCCCTGCAGTATAAAGCATTTGACGCAGCAGTTTTCCATCTGCACTATAGATATAAACGGTCTCCGCATTTTTTAATTCAAAGTGGATGATTCCATTGTCTACCGGATTGTTCAACAACCTGAAAGCATCCGAACGGGATGAATAATTTACAACCACTACTTTGCTGATTTGTTTTGAACCATCTTTATCAACCTGTACCAGTCTGTAAAAATTATTACCGCTCTTTGGATCTGTATGTAAAAAACGATAATTGTTTATAGAAGCGCTGTTACCCGCCGCTTTAACCGATCCAATAGATTTCCATTCCTGGCCATTTAAGCTATACTCCACAATAAATATTTCTGAATTTTGCTCCTGCGCTGTAGCCCAATTAAGCAATACTTGCTGGGCATTTTGTTTTGCTTCAAAACTTAGGTAACTAACTGGCAAAGGGGTTAAATTGTTCACCGTAAATACATCCGAATTACCGGAGAAATTATACCCATAAGTGGCATTACCACACATTCTAACAGTTAAGTTAAATAATTTTGCCAAATCAAAATTATACAGTTGCGGCACGTCAAATTTGAACGAAGTATCACTTAGAACCGTTATGTTAGTGACTTTGTATTGAGCGGTAATCGGAAAGTTTACGTAATAAAAATAATATGCAGGAGTTGCAAAAGGCACCGTTGTTATCAACCCTATATTCGTACCTGTAACGGTGATCGTAGCAGAATCAACCCTGTTCACCTTGGATATAGATCGTATATATGGCGCCGTATATCCTGGGCGGGGTGTCGTCACATATTCGATGGCCCCTGTTGCCATGGGTGCCACTGCGGTATTGCCACGGGTATTGCCATAATAGTCCTTTGTAAGATTCACAAAAGGATAACCGGAAAGGCCTGTATTGGATGGTAAATAACTGCTCACCAAACTAACCACAGAAGGATTGGCATATCCGGGATTTTCATTGTAACTATGGCAATCCTGTAAGGTAAAAGCCTGCCAGTTAGCTAACGTACGTTTATCGCTTGATACAAAAGGAGTGGTATTTGATGACTGGAAACCAAATACACTGTCAACAGAATAATACACATTATAATCGATGATATAGTTGCGGGTACCCGTTGGATCGTATAAACCAGCTGCATAATGTTTTCCAATAACGCCGGCTGCATTCACACGGGTATTAATAAAATGGTTGTTCCGGATATCAATCTGTGAACCACCGTTGGTTCTCCAGCCAAAAAAAGCAGTTGTTAAACTTCCGTCTTCCATCCCTGCATTAAAGCCCAATTGTGTTCCGCTCAGGTAAACAGTATTATTTACAGTCATGCCAGAAGAATTGATACCAATATTGCGGGTTTGATTATCCTGATTAAGGACCACCATATTGTTTACGATATTTGCTGAATAAATACCAACAACACCGTTACCAGCGTTTGCACTGGT
>CANNJE010000082.1 GCA_947504605.1 Chitinophagaceae bacterium | reverse complement strand
TATGATTTGTACATACCCATATTTTTTCCAATGGTCTCCCACATTTTATTAAATACGCCTGTACTGCCTGTAAAATGGATACCTGCAAAATCAGGGTGATTAAAAATGACTTCTCCTGCTGTAGGGCCATCCACAAAAACGAGGTTAATAACACCATCCGGCAAACCTGCTTCCTTTAAAACCCGCATAAACATTTGAGCACTATAAACCTGTGTATTGGCACATTTCCACACAACTACATTACCACACATAGCAGCACTGGTTGGAAGATTTCCTCCAATGGCTGTAAAATTAAAAGGGGTTAAAGCAAATACAAATCCTTCCAGCGGGCGATACTCCAAACGGTTGTATATACCCGGACTGCTAATAGGCTGCTGACGATAAATTTCGCTTAGGTAGTGAACATTAAAACGAAGAAAATCGATGAGTTCACAAGCACTGTCTATTTCTGCCTGGAAAGCATTTTTACTTTGCCCAAGCATTGTAGTTCCATTAATATAAGGGCGGTATTTAACAGATAAAAGATCTGCTGCCTTTAGGAATATATTAGCCCGATTTTCCCAGCTCAGGCCTGCCCATTTATCTTTAATTTTTAATGCCGCATTGATGGCTTTTTTTACATGGGAGGCATCACCTGCATGAAACTGCCCCAGCACATGTTTGTGTTCATGAGGAGGGCGAATGTTCACTGTTTTACCGGTACGAATTTCTTCGCTGCCGATATACATGGGTACATCTATTTTAGTACTTTTCAATTCCTTGAGCACTTCCTTTAATCTTTTCTTTTCATCAGAACCCGGTGCATAGTTTAATATCGGCTCATTAGCGGGTAATGGGTAATAAAAATCTCCGTATTGCATGATTGTATTTTTTATTTTTTAAAGATCAACAAATGTAAAACTGTTTGACAATTTAAGCTTGTATAAACCGCCGCATGCTGTTAACTTTCCGTATCCTTTTCACTCATCAAAAAAGCTTTAATAAAACCATCGAGTTCACCATCCATAACCGGCCCAACATTGCCCACTTCGTAATCTGTTCTGTGATCCTTGATCATTTTATATGGATGAAAAACATAACTGCGAATCTGGCTCCCCCACTCTATTTTTTTCTTCGTACTATTGGTTGCATCTCTAAGTGCATTTCGTTTTTGCAATTCAATTTCATAGAGGCGGCTCTTCAGCATTTGCATGGCCAGTTCCCTGTTTCCCAACTGACTTCTATCCTGCTGGCAAACCACTACAATTCCTGTAGGAATATGGGTTAATTGAACTTTGGTTTCAACTTTATTTACGTTTTGTCCGCCGGCACCACCACTTCTAGAGGTTTCCATTTTCACATCCGCAGGATTGATCTCGATGGTGATGCTATCATCAACCAAAGGATAAGCGTAAATTGATGCAAAGGAAGTATGTCTGCGGGCATTACTATCGAAGGGAGAAATACGAACAAGCCTGTGAACGCCACTTTCAGCTTTTAAAAACCCAAATGCAAAGGGGCCGTCAATCTGATAAGTACATGCTTTAATTCCTGCACCATCTCCCCATTGCCAATCAAGTTCAGTAACAGTCCAGCCTTGTTTTTCGGCATACATACGATACATACGAGCAAGGATTTCGGCCCAGTCTTGGCTTTCAGTACCACCTGCACCACTGTTTATTTCCAATATGCAGGGTAATGAATCGGCAGGGTCGTTTAGCGTACTTTTAAATTCGGCTTCTTCAATACCTTTGTTGGCATTAATAAAAGCTTCTTTTACTTCTTCTTCCGTAGCTTCTCCTTCTTTCCAAAATTCAAATAATACAGCAAAATCTTCTACTGCTGCAGAAACGTTGTTGAACATTTCTACCCAGTATTCATTTACTTTAATTTCTTTTAAAATGGATGTGGCGCGGGCATTATCATCCCAAAAGCCCTGCGAAAGCGATAGTTGTTTATCGTTATTTATTTTAGCTTCTCTGTTAGCGACGTCAAAGAAACCTCCTCAAGACCACCAAACGGTCCCTCATATCCTTAAGTAATTCTGTAGTCATAGCTGCGAAGGTAAATAATTAATGTACAATTAAATAGAATATATAGGTTCCCTCAAAAAAATCAATCAGATTCTTTAACATAGAAAGTATGCACCAATAAAATGCCAAACCATTTTATTAACTTGTTGTTTTAAAATAACGATACCCTAGACAGACTATCAAATAAACTTTAACTAAATGAATCCTACGAAGTATCTATTATTAATAAGCATGCTGATCGCTACAGGTTGCTGTACAGCTTCAAAAAACAATAGCTCCCCTGTTGGTAAAGATGCATATCAGGACAGTATATATCCTGTTGGGGTAGTATTTGGCAGTATTTGTTGTGGAACTGCTTCTGATGATTTTTTAAAAGAATTTATAAAAGCTTATAATAATAAAAACAGTACAGAAATTCATGCTGACATAGCCGCAGGTTGTGGAAGAGAGGGAGAATTTGTGATTCTGATCAATATTCCTGAAAACAAAAAAACAACTACAACTAGTTTTATCAGAGAACTGGAAAAAACAGTCATTGAAAAGGATATGCAAAATAAACTAAGCAACAGCAGTAGCGGTGGAATAGAAGTTATAAAGGATCGTAAGAAATCAGATTATCTCCATTGCAGATTGGGTATTAAAAAGTGGTTGATGTAAGTATTTCACCTACCTATTTTGAATATGAGTTCATTCAATTTAACGCAGGCAATGGGAGTTAAAAACCAAATATTGATTACTTATTTCCCCCAATAAGCTTCCATTTTTTAAACAAAAAGATTAAAAAAGGTAATAGTAACTAAGATTAACCGTATAATAACTACCATTTTGTAGAATTTTTATTACCCTTATCATTTTATTATATTTATCCTATTGCATTTGTATTTATTTGACTTTCAATACTTTACATTTTTATAAAAACTAAAAATTCGTAATCTCCCTACTATTTTTTAAAATAACCTAATAAAAAATTTGGAAATATAAAAAAAGTATGTAGTTTTACGTCCAGTTTGAAAGTAATGATATATACCTCTATCATTTATCTGAAATAAACTTTCAAATTTTCAATCCTCCAATTCTATTGAAATTCTCCCCCATCCATTCTTTCTTGACTAACTGATTTTTTTCAACTCTGTAAACCTTTTTTTATGCAAGAAAAATGTACTTTATCAAACAGTTATATACTGTCTACCTTCCGCTTATTAACTTTAAGTTTGGTTGTTTTATTTTCTTCTCTTTCAGTTTCAGCTCAAATTTTTTGTGCGAATGAAACGGTTATTTGGTCAGAAAATTTTGGAACTGGAACTACAGCGAGTAACAACTCAAGTATTACTAACTTAACGTACCAAGCTTCAGGAAGTTTAAATGACGGTTTTTACCGTATAATCAATAACACGCAACAAAGACCAGAGTGGCATACTGCTGCTGATCATACTCCAGCTGATGCAAATGGTAAAATGCTGGTTGTTAACGGAAGTGCGGAAACTTTTTACAGCCGCATTATTACAAACGGAACAACTGGTTTCCTTCCAGGTAACTATGCTGCGAGTTTATTCTTAATGAATGTAAATACTCCTGGCACCTGTTCTCCATCACCTTTATTACCTACCATTACTTTCAAAGTAGAATATAATACAGCGGCTAGCGGTAATACCAATGGCTGGATTCAATTACAAAGTGTAACAGCTGCTTCGGTACCTCAGTCTGCTACAGCAACATGGGCTCAGTTGGGTGGTGTTTTTGCTCTTCCAGCAATTGCTCAAAGAGTTAGATTAACGATGATTGATGGAACTGTAAGTGGTTGTGGTAATGACTTCGCAATAGATGATATTCAATTTGCAACATGTCCTGATGGAGGTCCACTACCAGTTGAATTTTTGAACATATCTGCTGCTCAAAAAGGTGCTGGTGTTTCAATCAACTGGAGTACAGGATCAGAAAGTAATAACAAATATTTTGATGTAGAGAAAAGTATTGATGGCAGCAACTGGTTGACTATTAACTCTCTTAATGGCGCAGGTAACAGCAGTACTGTTAAGAATTACAGTTCTTATGATGCAAAACCTGTATCAGGATATAATTACTACCGAATCAAACAAGTTGATACTGATGGTAAATTCAAATATTCTTCTGTAGTTAAAGTAAAAATAACGATTGATAAAACGGGTGTTTCTGTATTATCAAATCCATTTGTAAACAATATCACCGTAGATTTCCTAAGTAACGTTAACCAAACTGTAAGTGTTAGACTAACTGATATCTCAGGGAAATTAATTGGCACTGAAAAATGGAACATCTCTAAAGGAAGTACAAGGTTAAGTTATGATAATGTGGCTAATATCCAAAGAGGGATGTACATTTTTACTGTGATTGACGAAAATGGTACTGCTATTTACAACAACAAATTAATGAAGCAATAAGCTTTAAACAAACTTATAAAAATAAAAAAGCGGCCATTAAAAATGGCCGCTTTTTTATTTCCACTATAATTTACAGATTCATTTATCTAACAAATCATATGATCAATTGTCTTTTATTTTTCTTTTCTTCTATGTTGTACATTAATAAATAATGAACAAAAAAAAGGGATGTGTTTTACATCCCATAAGAATTTGTCAATACTAAACGACCTAGTATGCAAATAATGCAATCATAGCCATAATAGCATAAAATACAACAATAATACCGATTGCCTGTAAGGTTTCGACTACTGGAGTTGAATAAAATTTTTTCATAATCAACATTTTAAAATTAATTAATAGAATGTAATTATAGGAAAAATGGAATAATACGTGATAAATCCGGAAGTTGGATAATGGCTTTTTTTAGGACTAGAAGAGTATAAAGTTACTAAAAAATATGAATGCTACATCATTTTTAATTATTATTTGTCTAAAATCAAATAAAACTATTATTGAGTCCGAACTACGCCAAAATCCTGAGGTTATCCAAGTCAGCTATAGGTCATTTGCAGTATAGTTACAATCAAAATAAAAAGTCCAGGGCATCATTTTAAGGATAAATCAAAATAAAAAAGACTGCTTGATTCACCCCTTTTCATAAACCGAATTTTACGAATAATAGGGTTCACTGATGACCAACATAATTAGAAAGACATAATCTAAGGCTGCTAAATAAAAATTGCAAACTTGGAAGTACAACAATCCCCTCCTATATAGGTTAGGAATTTGTGTTGTACTTCCAAGTTTGCAATTGAATACAGAATTAAAATATTAATTCACAATTCTATTATTTTGTTTCTTTCTTGCAGGTATTAATGCCGAATGGCAAGTATAAGGGGCAAAAACTGATTAATGATGTAAGAACAAATACGGCTCCTAGTGCTAACAGTACAATACCAACTGTTCCGGAAACAGTATGAGTAAAATATAAAACAGCAAATATTGCAGCAATCACTATTCTGATAATTTTGTCGGCAGTGCCCATGTTTTTTTTCATTTTAATTTGGTTTTGTTTTTAGTAATAAATATTCATTTATTGAAGTTTCTGAATTACCCTTGATACAAAGTATAAGTTAAGTAATTTCTATATTATTGATTATAAAAATATAAAGGCTCCTGCTTTTTCTACGTTACAAAAGTTACACAGGATTGAAATTTGTTATAAAACTGATATCAATCATGCTTATCGAGCCTTTATTAAAGTTACCGATTCCCGAAAAATCGGGATTATATATTAACTAAAGCTTCAAGCTGTTTCTGAAAGGTTTCAATTCTATATTTAGTGTTACTTTTATTGTCTAAAACAATACTAATGAATGGCGAAATCAGACAATTAGAACCGCAGGCTTTATGGAATCATTTTACAGATCTTAATGCCGTACCCAGGCCTTCCAAAAAGGAGGAAAAAGTAATAGCGTTTATTAAATCTTTTGGAGAAAATTTGGGCCTACCCAGTTTTGTAGATGAAGTTGGAAATGTGATTATAAAAAAGCCTGCCAGCAAAGGCATGGAAAACAAAACAACGGTTGTGCTTCAAAGCCATCTGGATATGGTGCACCAAAAGAACAGTGACACCCATTTTGATTTTGACAGGGAGGGCATACAAATGAGGCTGGATGGAGATTGGGTGAAAGCATTGGGAACAACGCTTGGTGCAGATAATGGGATTGGTGTTGCTGCTATTATGGCCTTGTTGGCTTCTACAGATATATCTCATCCTCCAATAGAGGCATTGTTTACGATTGATGAGGAAACAGGTATGTCGGGTGCGCTGGCGCTTAAAGCTGGTTTATTAGATGGAAGTATTTTGCTGAATTTAGATACAGAAGATGATGATGAACTTACGATTGGATGTGCCGGTGGTATTGATGTAACGGCAACAGGCACTTATACAGCATCAGTTATTGAAAATGGGAAAACTTTTCAGATTATTTTAAAAGGTTTAACGGGCGGACACTCTGGAGTAGATATACACAAAGGGAGGGCTAATGCCAACAAATTAATGAATCGTGTCTTACTAAAACTTACGCAGGAAACAGCCATTAAAATTGCTTCGGTAGATGGGGGAAGCCTTCGGAATGCCATTCCAAGAGAATCGATCGTAACTGTTGTTGTGCCGGAAAACAACGAAGTATCTTTTCTGCAAATAATAGAAACCTATAATGATATCCTGAAATCAGAATATAGTTTTACGGATCCAAATCTAGTATTGCTGGCTGCGCCAACCGCAAGTGTTACTTCTGTATTGTCTGATCATTTTCAGCAACAATTTTTACGGGCAATGTATGCCTGCCCCAATGGTATTTATCGCATGAGTCCTCAAATTGAAGGGCTTGTACAAACATCCAACAATATTGCTAAAGTGGTTATTAAAGATGGCCACTGGACTGTACAATGTCTTACCAGAAGTGCTGTTGACACTGAAAAAATAGATCTTACCCAAAGTATCAGCAGTGCTTTTGAGTTATGTGGAGGCAGCATATTTTGCTCCGGAAATTACCCGGGCTGGGAACCTAAAAAAGATGCTCCAATTGTTCAATTAATGAGCGAATTGTATAAAGAAATGTTTCAATCAACAGCTCATGTAAATGCCATACATGCAGGATTGGAATGTGGTATTCTAGGAACCCATTATCCGCATATTCAAATGATTTCATTTGGCCCTAATATTTATGGAGCGCACTCTCCAGACGAAAGGGTTCAGGTTAGTTCTGTTCAAAAATTCTGGAAATATTTATTGGAAACGCTAAAAAGAATCCCAGATTCAAACTAAAAAAAGAGTCTCATTAAAATAGAGGTTTATACAAACCGACGTTTTTAATAATAAAAAAAAAGTCCCGAAAAAACGGGACTTTTTTTTTATTATTAAATATTCTTCCAGATTAATTAAAGATGTATCTGATACCCATCTGAACCTGGTATCTTGAAGCCTGACTGGTACTATTTTGGAAAGTAGTCGTTAATGGAACCAAATTGGTTGCATCTAAGTAAGGGAAACTAAATACTGGTTTCCCTGCATTTGGCCCTGTAGTTTCTACACGTTTGTAATTCAAGATAGTAGTTCTGTTGGTTGTTTTAAATGTACCCCAGTTTTTATTTAAAAGATTACCGAAGTTGAAAATATCCATTGTAAAACGAACTGTATTACGTTTACCTTTTACTGTTACAAAGAAGTCTTGTGTAAAATTAAGATCTAATTTTTTGTAGAAAGGAAGTAATAAACCATTTCTCTCTGCATACTTACCTCTTCTTGTACTAAGGTAAGGGTCTTGATTTATGTAGGCATTTAATTGAGACCATAATACAGCCGGTGTTCTTGTATCTGCTGCATTAGCACTTTCTAAAATAATTTCAGAAGCGCTATTGGGAACATAAATAAGATCGTTGCTAGTTAATGCATCATTATTCAAATCTCCGTTGTAGGAATAACTTCCTGTACCTGCATTGGCAGCTTCAAAAGTGAAACCAAATGAAGTTGCAAAATGTTTAGCATATTCAAAACGATAATAAGAAGCAGCAACAACACGGTGTGGTTGGTTAAATAAAGAATAAGAAGTTACATCAGCATTTGGATCGCCTGAAACCAAACGATCTCTCCAGATTGATTGTGCGATTGAACCACCATCATTTACTGAACGGCTGTTACCATTACTATATGCAATCATGGTGTACAAATTTTTCACATTACGTTGCAATTGCAAAGTAAGATTGTAGGTATACCCTTTTGAAGAATTGGTCATTAAGATCGCATCAGAAATATTAGGATTAGATGCAGTAGCACCACCTATACCTCCATAGATTCTTGAACCTGAATAGCGGATACGGTTATCTGGACCTAACAATGCTGTACCTGTTGAAGGCAGGTTGATATTCTGATGGTAAACAGCGTTGATATCTTTTGAATAAATGGCTTCCAATGTTCCTGTGATACCATAAGGAAGTTTTTGATCAACCGCAAGGTTTGCACGGAATACCTGAGGGAATTTAAAATTCTTATCCGTTACTGCAAGATTATAAGAAGTATTAGCCTTTGCATTTACAGGTCTGTTGGCATTTACATCCTGGTTAAAAACAAAACGAGGATCATTTGCCAATACACCGTTTTGGCCTGGTTGCAACACAAAAGAACCAAAATCAACACCGTTGTTGCTGGCCTGGTTGCTTATCCATACAAAAGGAGGAGCGCCTGCAAAGATTCCTAAACCACCCCGAAGTTGTGTTGTTTTATCGCCTTTCACATCCCAGTTAAATCCAACTCTTGGACTCCAAAGAATAGAAGTTTTAGGAGCTTCTCCTGTTTTAATTTTCAAACCATTTCTGTAGGTAAGAGAATCAGCATAAAGGTTTGGAATAAAATTATCAAACACAGGGATATCTGCTCTCAGGCCTGCAGTAACTGTTAAGTTATTTGTAACAGCCCATTTATCCTGTGCAAAAAAACCAAGCTGAAAAGCCTTTACATCAGCAAAAGGAAATTCGCCACCTTTTCTTGCAGAATAACGCAATTCATAACGGATAGCATTGGCTGTTCCGTTGTTTACGCTATTGTAAAAATCCTGTAAGTTATTATACTGGTATGCACCATAATAACTTGGAGCAAAACCGTTTTTAAATTTATTGAAAGTATTCTGTGTTCCAAAAGTAAGGGTATGTTTTCCTTTAAACATGGTAACGATATCGTTTAGCTGCCATGTATCTGTATTCAATTGATTAAACGCAGTAAAAGGCTCATAACCAAAAGAAGTGAAAGTAGAACCTAAACCATTACCTATATCAACCAGTGGAAAGATACCACCCGGGCTGGTTCTGTAATCTCTTAGTTGATTATACCCAACCTGTAATTTATTAGACATCTTGTTGCTAACTCTTGTATTCAACTCTGCAATAACAATATTAAAATCATTGTTGATTACATAAGAAGAAGCAAAGAAAGGCATTGCTGTAGCACTTGGCTGCCTGTTTCCTGCAATGGCACCACTGTTACTTGGAGCAACATTACGGTTAGACTTTAGGTAATAATAATTAACGTTCAGGGTATTGTTTTTATTGATATTATAATCGAACCTTGCAGTTACTTTATCACTGTAAGTATCGTAGGTATAATTTTCATAAGCCCCAGTGTTATAATTAAATTTAGATTTTAAGAAATTACTCAAAGAATCCAATGCTTCTCCCCTAGCTTGAGAAACGTTATCGCCTGTTGATCCATTGCGGCTAGCTACACGGCTGGTAGCAGGAGTACTTTCTCTTTGCATTTCTGCACTTAAAAAGAAAAACAATTTGTTTTTAATGATGGGACCTCCGATACTGAAACCACGGTTGGCAAAATCAAATTGCTGACGAGGAACAATGGTTGTAGCCACTTTTTTTCCAGTAAGAGTTGGTCCTTTCCAATAATTATATACCGACCCTTTAATTTCGTTGGTACCACTTTTTGTTACAGAGTTGATACCAGCTCCTGTAAAACTTCCAAGGGTAACGTCGTAAGGAGCAATATTTACCTGAATTTGCTCGAGTGCATCAATACTAATAGGTTGAGAACTTGTTTGTCCACCCAATGTACCAGACAATCCAAAAGTATTATTAAAGCTTGCGCCATTTACTGTAAGATTATTATAAGAACTGCTACGACCGGCAAAACTGCTACCATTAGCAGTGGGTGTTAAGCGGGTAAAATCTTGTAAGCTTCTGTTGGTAGTAGGCAGACGATCGATTTGCTGACGACTGATTATTTCAGCCGAACCTGTACGGCTTTTACTGAACAGCTTATCGCTTTTGCTGGCTGTTACAATCACTTCACTTAAAGAACTTGTTTCGCTCAGCATTAAAAAGTCAGCTTTGAAAGCAGTTCCAAGAGTAAGGAGGATATCTTGTTGTTTGTTTTCTTTAAATCCTACAAAACTTGCTGTAATCGTGTAAGGTCCGCCGATTCTAACGTTCGGAAGATTGTAACGGCCGTCATTTCTTGACGTTGTTCTGTAGATAGTTCCTGTTGGTGTGTGTACGGCCATAACAGTAGTACCCTGTAATGGTTTTCCGTTCTCACCTGTTACCAACCCCTGGATCTCGGAAGTTGTTTCCTGTGCAAAACTTCCCAGACTGCAAATGGTAATCAGCAGTGTAAAAAGTAGTTTCATGTTACTCATAATCGCGGTTTTTAATTTTGCCGCAAAGTTGTTCTCATAAGTTCAATTTATCATTATCCAGATGTTACCAAATAGTTATCTCAATAATAACTTAACATTAATGTTCTTATTTACATTTGATTTATTTTTTCTTTTGCTAGAAAAAATGTAAAGTCCAGCATTAAAAAATAAATGATCAGAAAAAGAGAGAATATTTACAAAACAGATTTAAGAAATCACCAGTTGCTCAAACAACCGATTAAGGGTCATTCTTCAAATATTGGGGCCATACAGTTGGGTATGTGAAGGTCATCAAGTGTTGCAGGAAGCATTTAGTTCATTAGCAATGGTGGGTGTTGCAGGTGATAACACCTGCAACGGCGTGAGAGAGAATATTTACAAAACAGGTTTAAGAAATCACCAGTTGTTCAAACAAGCGATTAAGGGTCGTTGCAGGGTCTTTACACAAACCGGGGTGAACTGCAGATGATTGAACGACTGTACTTCTTTTGGCTGTCAGCCAGCGAAACCTGGATGCAATATCCAATGCTGCGATTGGCCCGGCTTCGGGTTTTCCGGCACTTATTTCTTCAAACGCCTTAAGATGGCATTGTATGTCACTCATATCAATTTGAGTATATAGAGAAGTCAACCTGCTTTCATCCAGTGCAAATTTCATTTGTAAAAAAGCAGGTTTTCTGCAGTATAGAATTACACCAACATTCAGGAATTCTTCCCGCTCTACCCTAGGCACTACCCTTATGATAGCATATTCAAATAAGTGATTCTCTTGCATTGCTTGCTTCATTTACAAATTTATCTGAATGGTTTAACCTGTTGATTAAAAAATTACTGTAGACTTCTTTTTTTGCATCTGCTGATTCTTCCTTATCCGTATTCATTAGCCAACTATCTGGCAGCAATGCCACAATAGAACGTATTTTTTCGGGAGTTAAAATCTGATGAATAAACTCATCTACCTGAGCGAGTTCAGAAGCCTGTGGCAACAGAACATGGTCTTTAATTTGTACAAAAGGTTTAACAGATTGTTCTTCCCAATTATCCCATGAATGATGAAAATACAGAGAAGCGCCAAAATCGATCAACCACAATTCTTTATTCCAAGTAAGCATATTGGTATTACGGGCTGTACGGTCTACATTGGTTAAAAATGCATCTAGCCATACAATTGTTGATGCCAGTTTCGTATCTATGGTATTTACTGCAGGATCATAGGTTATTGCTCCTGATAAAAAATGCAAAGCAAGATTAAGTCCTTCGCTGGCCCTCAATAAGTCTTGAATTTCTTCATCTGCTTCGGTACGACCGAATGCCTCATCGAGTTGCGCAAAAACCAATTCGGGAACCTTTAATCCAATCACACGGGCTATTTCGGCACCTAATAGATCTGCTATCAAAGCTTTGGCGCCCTGCCCTGCTCCACGAAATTTGAGTACATATAAAAACCCATCATCGGCTTCTGCAATAGCTGGCAAAGAACCACCTTCTCTTAAAGGAGTTACGTAACGCATCACCTGTACGGTTCTCAATCCGGTTATTTTATATGCTGTATCTATTGACAAATGCAACTTATTAATGATTGGCTAAATTATTCTAAAGTTTGGGTATAAAAATATAATTGTTAAAAGCCCGCCTGTTGTTACAGGCGGGCAAATATAAATCAACACTTATTGTTCTTTGGGAAAATCAGCCCCTTCTGTTATAGCAGCCCATGTATCAAAATCATGTTTCAGTTCCTCTATTTTAGCTCTTCCCCCTTTGAGTGCTGCAGCTCCCAGTAATAATCGCAAGGGTGGATTTTCAGATTCCACTACTGTAATCATTGCTTTGGCTGCACGAACAGGATCACCGGGCTGGTTGCCACTATAGCCTCTGATATCGCCTGCATTTTTGCCGGCGGTGGTTGCATAATCATCAATTTTTACGGTACTGTCTTTTGCCGAACG
>CANNJE010000081.1 GCA_947504605.1 Chitinophagaceae bacterium | reverse complement strand
TAGTGCTGGATGAAATACAATGTGGCTTTGGCCGTAATGGAACGCTTTGGGCTTTTGAACAGTTTGACGTGGTGCCAGATATTCTATTGTTGGGCAAAGCACTTGGAGGAGGGATGCCTCTAGGTGCCTTTATAGCCGATAAAAAATTAATGGATACCCTTTCCTATAATCCTGTGCTGGGCCATATCAACACCTTTGGAGGGCATCCAGTTAGTTGTGCGGCAGGTTTGGCAGCATTTACAGTATTGTTAGAAGAAGATATTATTACTGATGTAAAAATAAAAGAACAGCTTTTTCGTACTCATTTACACCATCCATTAATAAAAAATATTAATAGTGTAGGGCTTATGATGGCTGTGGAGTTTGATAGTTATGAAACCAATAAAAAAGTCATTGATAAATGTATCGAAAAGGGAGTATTCACCGATTGGTTTCTTTTTGCATCCAATGCTTTGAGAATAGTGCCACCACTTAATATTAGCGAAAAAGAAATTCTTGCTGCTTGTAAAATAATTACCGAAGTATTAAACAGTCTTCCGGATTAAAGAAAAATATTGAATGAAAAATTTAAAGAAAAGGTTAATACAAATACTGGTTTTTATAGTGCTTTTTTATGGGTTGCTACTGATTCCTGATTTTGAAAAAAAGGAACCTATCAACCAATCTGATACGAAACCATTTTTTTGGAACAATGATACTTTGTGGAACCGGTTAGAAAATGATTTTCGAAAAGCTAAAACTTTGCCGAGTAATAAGGTAGATTCAGCTATTTTAATTTTAAAATCAGAGGCCGTTTCAAAATATTTATACCTGCAAAATAAAAAGTTGGTTTACACAGACAGTAATCTTGTTGTAATTCAAAATATATTTTTTTCATTAGCGCCTTTAATTGCAGTTAATCAATCTGAATTAAATTGGTATACTAGTTATTACAACCAGGTTCGCAATTTGGTAAAGTTGCAATCCCAACATTGGAATATGCAGGAACCTGCTGTTCGTGATAAAGTATACAGTTTGTTATATGGAATGCGTGCTGCCACAGAAGAAGTATTGCTGCAATCTGATAGCAAATCGTTTTCTCCGGGAATGTTGGTTAAAGAAGAGGTTTCTGTTACACCTGCTGCTTCTATTTTTGGTATAGAAGTGCATAGTGGCGATCTCTTGGTTTCTCGTGGGGGTGCAGAAGTATCCGCATTAATTTCTCGGGGTAATAACTATCCGGGAAATTTTTCTCATGTAGCATTATTGTATTTTGATAAAAAAACAAACCAACCTTTTTTAATTGAATCACATATCGAAAAAGGTGTTGCTGTTTCAACTGTGGAGCAATATGAAAAAGATAAAAAACTACGATTTATGGTGATGAGGCCTAGAGCCGATTTGCCGGAAATGATAAAAGATGCGATGCTTCCTCAAAAGGCAGCAGAAAAAATTTATGAAGAATCCCTAACCCGGCATATTCCCTACGATTTTAAAATGGATTTTTATGACTCTTCTGCAATGTTTTGTTCTGAAGTAGCATCATATGCTTATAAAAAAAATGGTTTGCAATTATGGCAATCTCCTTCTACAATTTCTTCAAAAGGTGTGGTAAACTGGTTACATGATTTTGGGGTAGAAAATTTCGTAACACAAATGCCATCCGATCTTGAATATGATTCGCAACTATCTGTTGTAGCCGAATGGCGTGACCCCGAAACATTGTATAAAGATCATTTAGATAACGCAGTAATGGATGCTATGCTTGAACAGGCGAATAACGGTAAACAAATTGATTACAATATTTGGCAACTACCTTTGGTAAGAATCATTAAGGCCTACTGTATGGTTAAAAATGCTTTTGGTAAAGAAGGGTTAATCCCCGAAGGAATGAGTGCAACAAAGGCATTAAAAAATCAACGTTTTGTGGCAATGAATAAATATGTTAAAAATGGGACACAAAAATTGGCAGATGAGTTTGAAAAACAAAATCATTACCGTGCGCCATACTGGCAATTGGTAAAATTTGCCCAATTAGCTATAAAAGAAAATTAAAATAGACAGAAAATGGCCGTTTATTTTGGATGATAAATTCTTTCAGCATTTTTATAAACTGTTGCCTTATCAAGCGTCATTGGTTTTAGTTTTTGGGCAATAAACATTTCCATTTGGTCATTAAAATGTTTGTTGCCTTCTTTTTTACTAGCACCATAGCTGTGAATGGTTTCTATTTTAGGTCCCTCTTTGGAAAAGTTAACCAATTGTATAAAACTCTCTCCCTGCCTGCCTTTTACCATTCCTTTTTTATAAGGTTCGCTTTCCATGCTGGCAATTACATCTGGTAAGCCTGGTAAGGCTATTGTTTTATCTCCTTTTACTAGTTTTTGATATTCACCTAAGGTTACAGTAGTTTTTCCAAAATTAGAATTCAAATATTTTTTTGCATAGGTAATTACTTCTATGCTTTTTTCCTTTGTGAGGACAGAATAGCCTTTTTGGTTTTTGTAAATTTTGTCTGATATATAATAATACATGATAGAAAATGCGGCCGCTCCTTCACTCTCTATGTTTGCTTTTTTATCCCAATTTTTCAAAGTAACAATCATATCTGCAATGGCGGGGTAATCTTTTTCATTAAGCATAAACAGTGTATCTGTATTACAGCCAATGTAGTTTAAATGTTCCGGTAGCTGCCTGTCAAATTTTATCTTTTTAAAATCCTCGTAGCTTAATTTATTCAGGGGTTTAAGCAGTTCCATAAAACGATCACTCCGATTGTTTTCCCAGGTTTCGTACCCCATGGTAGCATCAAAGTTTTTTGCATGTAAATTATTTTCCTTTGCACTGGCATTAAAGGGTGAATGATTACTGTTGAACAAATAACCTGAAGAAGGGTTAAGATATTGAGGCAAATCTTCAATGGGATGATAGGCAGTCCATAATGTTTTGGAAGTATTGCCGGGTAAAGTACCCTTCCAATTATAATTTTTATTTCTAATTGGCAGTTTCCCATTGCTCATATAAAAGATGGTATCATACCTGTCGGCATACATCACATTCCATCCGGGTAAAGCCTCCATCTTTAGGGCATTATAAAAACTGGTAAAGTTGGTGGCTTTATTCATTCGATACCACTCTTCCAGACCCCTGATTTCAAAAAATGCCCCTGTTCTTAGGGCAAAAATTCCTTTTGTAGTAATAATCGTTGGACCATATTTGCTCCAGTATATTTTTCGTTTAACCGTGATAGTTATTCCTGAAACCTTTACTTTTAGATTAGTTGTGTTTTCTTCTAATTTCAGCCATTCATTATCGTATTTGTATTCTGTTTTATTGTTTGGATTCATTTCCAGTTGATATACATCCAGTTTGTCAGGAAAGTTTACAGTATGTGCCCATCCAAGGTTTTCGTTAGTGCCTAATAAAATACTTGGTGTGCATGCAAACAAAGCGCCGGTTATGTTCCAGCCTTCTTCACTGCACAAGTGTGCTTCATACCAGCTTACCGGGCCATCAAGAGGTTGGTGAGCATTGATGTTGAGGTATGTGTTGCCATCTGTTGTTTTTTGAGAATTAAAAGCATAAGCATTGCTTCCTCCTGAATTATAATCACTAAGAGTTGGTATTGTTCCATTATAGATTTGTGCCAAAGCCTTATCTGTACCAGAAGAAATAGCTAACTGCAACATTGAATAGGCCAGCATATCCTGTGGAGTAAGGGGTAACAATTTTTTTACCAGTACTTCTTTGGGATGTGTTTTCGCATAGGCATTAAAACCCTGGCAATAGCCTTCCAGCACTTTTTTGTAATCGGAAGAAATATCAGAATCATATTTTTCTTTTACTATCTGTTGGCAACGTAATAGTTGAGCTATATAATCAATTTGTGCTCCTGATTTGCCTTTATACAATCCTAGCATTGATTTACCAGAAAGAAATCCTAGTTGAATTGTTTTAAAATCATCTTCAGCATGAGCATAAGCAAGGCCATATCCTACTTCAGCATCTGTTTTCGCAAAAATATGAGGCACACCAAAAGAATCCCGAATAATATCTATTGCTGCAGGATCAATCCTTACTTGAGCAATGGTTGAAGAAAGAAAGCTTAGGAAAAGGAAACTCAGGAAAAGGTATCTCATGGGAAGCAGATCTTAAAAAATAAAATAATTAAAAAAAACTATACGTTATAACAAACCTATGGACATTTTGTTCAAATAAAGTTTACAAAAAAATATTTATTTGAAATTATAAAATAAAAATATTTACTTTGTATTTCAAAGTGCTTTTTATGAGTGATCAACAACAATCTCTGGATGCGATAAATGATATTAAACGAATGATGGAACGTAGTAGTCGTTTCATTAGTTTGAGTGGATTAAGTGGCATTAGTGCGGGTATTTGTGCTTTAGTAGGTGCGTGGTTTGCCTATCCATATGTATTTGGATATAAAGAATATATTATTGATGGTGACGCTGCTTTAGCTCAGGCTATGAGTGGAAGTTATACTATCATTTTAAACACTTATCTTTTTTGGATTGCTTTAGCAACTTTTCTTGCAGCTCTAATCAGTGCTTTTATACTAACCTACATAAAAAGTACCAAAGAGGGAATTCCTATTTGGGGAAAAACTGCCCAGAGATTGCTTTTTAATGTGAGCGTTCCCTTGATTGTAGGAGGAATTTTTCTTTTTAAATTAGTTCAGTTTGGCACATTTGGATTGGTGGCTCCTGGCTTCCTGCTTTTTTATGGGTTGGCATTAATAAACGCCAGTAAATACACTTTGATTGAAATTAAATATTTAGGGTACAGCGAAATAGTGTTAGGATTGATTAATCTGTGTTTTGTAGGATATGGCCTTTATTTTTGGGCGGCTGGATTTGGATTTTTGCATATTTTTTATGGTGTTTATATGTGGATGAAATATGAACGGAAGCAGGCAGTTGGAAAATAAAGTGGCGGATTGATAAACAATTTGTAAAACAGAAAGGATAAAATAATAGTGAACCCAATTAATAATTTAAATAAACTTTTTGACAGCCGGGTGAGGCTGGGTATCATGAGTGCACTTATCGTAAATGACGAGGTGAACTTTAATGAGTTAAAAGAATTATTGGAAATCACTGATGGTAACCTTGCTAGTCATTTAAAAGCACTGGAAGAAAATGATTTTCTAAAAGTGGAAAAGGGATTTGTTGGAAGAAAAACTAATACAACGTATACAATTACAAAAGCAGGGGAAAAGACTTTTAAAGCACATATCGACGCTTTAGAAAAAATGATTAGGGCTACAAAATAAATTTTTTTGTCTAAATACTTTGAAAAACAAAGTGCTTTTAAAATGAATAAAAAATATACAGCTGCAAGCGTTTTTATAAGGATATGGTGTTTTACTGCCATGGCATTTGCAACAGGAACATCTATTTATTTCATTTGCAATAACGATTTTAGTTTTGCGATGCCTTTAGTCCTGTTTTTTGCAGCATTGATAGGAAGTATTCCTGCGTTGATTGTTCTTTTAATTTCAGTACCATTACTAAAGAGGCTAAATAAATCATGGAGAGAAAAGTATTTTTTGCTTCTAATACTTTTGTTGTTGATCACCCTCCCTTATGGAATTGCGGGTGGTCTATTAGGAATTTTTTCTTTTGTGTTGGATTTAAAATCCAATCGCCCAGTTTTTTTAATTACAGCTGGAATGGTTAGTGCTCTTCTTTTTTTCTGTGCAGGAGTAGCATCTTTTATAGCATTGCGTCCTATCTATTATTATTTTCAAAATAATGAAGTATGCTCCAACTCCTATTCAAATATATTTAACCAACTATTCTTTCATTCATTTAAAATCAAAACAATGGAAACGCAGCAACACGATGCACCTGTTTCACAACAGCCTAATAAAATATTAATCAAAGGATTAATTACTGGAGCCCTTATTTTAATCATGCTAATACCAACTTTATTTATCATTAATTTGATAGAAGAAAGAGAGGCCAGACAAAAAGAGGTAGTAAAAGAGGTGAGCAGTAAATGGGCAACAGCACAAACATTGTCAGCCCCTTTTTTAGTGGTTCCTTATATAGACACGTTTATCAATTCTGATGGGAAAACGGTAGCAACCAAAAGAAACTTATTACTGCTGGCAAATGAACTGAATGTGAATGGTAACATCATTCCGGAGCAGAGACCTAGATCTATCTACAAAGTTTTATTATACAAAACTGCCATCACAATGGATGGTGCATTTAAAATAAAATGGCCGGCTGATATCAATCTTGCAAATGTTGATTATGCAAATGCAAAATTATGTTTTAGCCTGAGCGATTTTAAAGGGATTGAGGAGGAAATCTATATCGATTTTAACGGACAGAAACTATTATTAACTCCAGGTTTGCCTGCTGATGATTTTGGAGTAACAGGATTGTCAGTGCCTGTTAGTCTTTCTCCAGAAGCTGCAATAGCAGGAATACCTTTTAGTATGAAGCTAAAAATAAAAGGAAGCGAGCAGCTTCATTTTATACCCATGAGCGCTAGCAGTAAGTTTCAATTAAAATCTGTTTGGCCCAGTCCTTCTTTTGATGGAGATATGTTGCCCAATGACAGACAAATAAATGATAGTGGCTTTACGGCTAAATGGAGTTTTAACCAAGCTAATTTGCCCTTTGCCACTGTTATGAAAGAAAATACTGTTTTGGAAAAAAAGATGGCTTTTGGTGTTAGCCTTGTGCAACCCGCAGATCAGTATAACAAAACAATGCGTAGTGTTAAATATGCCATTTTGTTTATTGGGCTAAGTTTTGCTTTTTTCTTTATTATCGAATTAATGCAAAGAAAACCATTTCACCCGGTACAGTATGTGTTGGTGGGATTGGCATTGGTAATCTTTTATACACTCTTGTTATCTATCAGCGAATATATTTTGTTTGATTATGCTTATTTCGTTGCAGCATTGGCTACTATTTTACTCATTACGTTTTATGCGAAAGGTCATTTTAACAGCTGGAAAACAGCGGGGATATTTTTTATATTATTGAGTTGTTTGTATGGGTTCATTTTTATACTGATTCGTCTGGAAGATACTGCTCTGCTGGTTGGTAGTATTGGTTTGTTTATTGTGCTTGCTCTAGTAATGTTTGTTAGCCGAAAAATAAACTGGTATGGAAAATCAGAGATTGTTTCAGCAGCTTAAATAAAATATATTTATGTATCATTTTATAATAAATATCAGATCTGCGATATTGGTATTCCTAACACATCGTATGGCTTTGCCACTTTTAAAGCTTGTGCGTAAGCCTGAGATATTTCCTTATTCTGTAAAACAACTACAGCAATTTGAAACAGGGTCTCTCGGCAAAGATCTAGTTAATTTTATTGAAGAAAAGGGCTTAGAATTATTACCCTATTACGCCAGACATGATATGAAACATATTCTGTTGGCGTATGACACAACAGATGACGGAGAAGTTTGTCTACAAAGTTTTATGCTGGGCAATGGTCATATTTCTTTTCCGGTAATAGCAACAGTTTTCTATGGATTCATTACAATGCCTGAACACTGGAAAAAATTCCTCAGGGCTTATGAGCGTGGAAAAAAAGCAGCGTCAATTGAAAACTGGAAATGGTTTGATATCCTTTCACTGCCAACTGCAGAATTGAGGAAATCTATATTTATCTATTCAACCTGAATTTAGTGCAACAGAAAATTATGATCAAATGGAAGATAGTTATCACCCCTTTAATACTTTTTATGCGATTAATTAAATCTTTTGGCTTTGCGTTTAACGGAATTAAGTTGTGTTTAAAGGAACCCAATTTTAAAATTCACTTGTTGTTTGCTTTGTTGGCAACCATGTTTGGTTTTCTCTTACACATCAGTAATATGGAGTGGCTTGTAGTATTGATCTGTATAACATTGGTACTTGCTTTTGAAATGCTGAATACTGCCATTGAGCAGTTATGTAACTTGATTAGTCCAGCTTTTAATCCTGTAATTAAAATTATAAAAGATGTAAGTGCAGCTGCCGTTTTGGTAGTTGCGCTTATGGCAGCTGTTTGTGGAGCTGTTATTTTTTTACCTAAATTTTTATTTTAAAAATTAAACTTATGAAGCCGGTTTCTTCCTTTAATAAATTACTTACAGTATTTTTTATTTTTATTGCCCTGCTTATTTCTTTCCGAATATTTTATTCAGGATCGGGGCGTTTTGTTTTTCTATTTTGGAATATATTCTTGGCTTGGATTCCCTATATCCTTAGTTGCTATTTTGAGTTTTACAGAAAAAAAGAAAAATGGAAACAGTTGGTACTTTTTGCAAGTTGGCTGCTGTTTTTTCCAAATGCGCTTTACATAGTAACAGATTTGGTTCACCTGCAGGACGAAAATAATATGCCCTGGTGGTTTGATGCAGTATTAGTATTTGCTTCATCTTTTATTGGTATCGTAATGGCGTTTATTTCTTTACGAAAAGCTGAGTTATACCTAAAAACATTATTTGGAAAAGGCTTGGTAGCAGCTTCTGTTGCAGGTATTTTATTTCTTGGTTCCTTTGGTGTTTATCTGGGACGGTTTCAGCGATGGAACAGTTGGGATGTTGTAAACGATCCTCTTGCTTTAAGTGTAGATATTATTTCTAAAATTATAAACCCCGTTGAAAACTACAAGGTCTGGGCTATTACTGTTTTATTTACAGCCATTTATTCTCTGATTTATTTTTTTATTAAAATTTTACCACAAGCCTTTTCTGAAATTAAAAATACCGGGCAATAGACCCGGTATTTTTTAAATTATTTTTTAGTAATTAGAAATCTAATCCTAGTGAAACATACATGATTGGTCTTCCTTTAAAGAAACCATTCATAGGCCAGCCCACATCATATTTTACAAAATAACCAAACAGCATACTTCTTGCGCCAAAGCCATATCCACCAGCAAAAGGACCTACACCACCTGCTTTCACTTTCACCAAAACATCCCCTTGGCCATATACAACTTCAGGTCTTTTGAAGGAATCATAGGCTCCATTCCAAGCAGTCCCCAAATCTACAAACTGGGTGATCATAAGGTTGCGTAAGAATGGATTATTGACTGTTTTATCAAAGAAGGTTGACATGACAGGTAGTCTAAATTCACTGTTTAGTGTAACGGCATTGTTTCCGTTAGCCACATTTTGTATGTATCCTCTCATGTTAACTGCCAGACTTTGAAATGCATAGCTTTGATCATTGTCGGGAGGATTACTTGTATTAAAATAACGCTCCCTTATAAGATTGCCATTTGCATCAAGTTTTTGATTATTACCAAACATCACCCATCCATCGGTACCACCCAGATAATAAATAAATTTCTGGTTGCCCCAGCTAAAGTCTGCTGCAGCACGACCTGCCCATATAAAATTGCGGTAGATTGGATAATAATAACGGGCATCTATGCCAAGGTTAAAAGTGTTTGGCCCATCGGCAAATTTAACACCACTTACCTGTCTGTTCCAGTCTGCAGATATTTTATAACGCAAGCCGTTCCATATATTGGTTGTAGGGTTCATGCTGTTGTCATATACATATTCAAGCCTGTTTACATGATACAAAGTCCTTTCACTTGCAATGGGTGCTGTTATAAGGTCTACAGATGACAATACCTGATGTTCAGAACGGATACCTGTTGAGAAACGGATGCTTTTTGTTACATCAAAAGGATATGAAATATTGCCCTGATATAAATTCGTAAAGATTCTTACGGGATAATTGCTGGTGGTTACAAATGACTGTGCATTGCGGTAATAACTACCACCCCAATCAATTCTTCTTTTAAGATTAGCATAGTTAATATACCATTCGTTGTCTTTTAAATTTGTGCTGATTTTGAAGGCACCTGTTATCCGAATGTCTTCTAAAAGATCGCTTGTGCCAAGTCTTATTAAACCATTTAAAGGGGTGCTGCTATTCAGCGTGATGGGGCCAGATCCTCCTGCATAAGCCTGATAACGGTTAATGAGAACTGAATTGTTAATACTTGCTCCACCAAAATCTGTCGAAAATTTTATAGGTTTATAAGCATATAATTTTGCTGTTGCTAATACTGATTCTTTATTATCTTCCTGCGTTTCGTAAATTTTACCAATAACAGGGTTCGGTACAGTAGAGCTGTCATTATTAAATTCGTTTTGAAAAAGATCATCCGGTTTTTTCAAACTGTCTGTTGCATTAGCGAGTAAGTTTATTGAAGTATTTGCTGCATCAACATTTGTAAGCTTGCTTTCCCTCATTAATTTTTTTGCATATTCAGTCGGCTGTGCTGTAACATTTCTACGGTTTAAAACAAATTCATCAATTTTTAATTTATACAAAACTTTATCATCACTTTGCCTCGTTACCTCACTTACCTGATTATTTTCTCCGGCAATTCTTGTTTCTACAAGACTGCTTTGGTAGTTGGTTAAAGGGAAGCTGTATGAAGAGTCTTCTGAAACAGAAACAACTGCAATAGAGTCAACATCCGTTTTTTTATACACTCTTAACGTACTGTCTACCTCTTTGGGTGAAGGGTTTCTTAAAATATCATCTCCAATCAATACCAGTGTATCCAGTCCTGCTTTTTTGCTGGTGAAAAATCCTGCGTAACGATTGCCCACACCATTTTCGTCACTTACAAAAGTGAAGTGACTTGAATTGTATTGCATGGGGAACCTTGCATTACCATATTTTAAATTACTTAATTGAGTGATCTGATTTAGTTCAGGCTTGTCGCCAAAATCTGTGATCATAAATATATTGTAGCGACTATTGCTTGGTAAAACTGTATCTGCAGATTTTGCAGAAGGATTAGGCCTGTTACTGCTGAAAATAATTCCATTTTTGCCGGGGAATGCTACAAAAGAGGGGTCAACATTATCATATACATCATTCGTGATTTGTTGTAATTTTTCGTTTTCAATATTAAAAGTATAAATATCGGTATGGCCATTTTTAACAGCAGAGAACAAGAGCGTTTTACTATCAAGCATGTATTTCATGTCTTGTATCTGATCCAGTTTATTAGTAAGGTCTAATTTGTATTGTTTTATTCGGGTGATAATATCGTAAACAAATAATTTTAACCTTCCTTCCTGCACATACGCAACTGAGATACGAGTTCCTTTAGGATCCCATGCCATAATTGGATAGCTTGGATTCAACTCATTTTCATAACTGCGAACCCCGTATTTTAATAAAGTTTTGTATTCAAAATCTTCACTTAACAATACCCTTACAATACCTTTTTTATATTGGGTAACAACAAAAGAACTGTTGCGTTTATTGGGATTAACATTAAAACGATAATAGTTTAATCTTTTACTTATGGTAAATCCCTCAACATAATTTCCTTTGGGGTAAGACTTACGCCTAGTTATATCATTATAGAATTTGTCGGATTCATATTCCATAAATTCTTTTAGAAGGGCACTAAATTTTAATTTTGTGATTTGCAAGCTTGCCTTATTTAAATTTTTGTATTGTCTTGCCAAATAGAAAAAATAAGTAACGTTTTCTTTTTTATATTTTTCTTCAATGAAATACCAGAAAGCATGACCGGCAAGTAATGGTCTGGCAAAACTGAGGGAAGAAAACTTATTATAATTTCCGCTTAATAATTCACTTTTTAAATCATCATCCAGTTCTGTACTCCAGTTTTCGCCTATATATGCCTTATACCCATCTGTGAGCCATGATGGTAAATCAAGCAGGGTTTGGTTGCCGGCAACTTCTCCAATATCATCTCCAAATAATAAATTTTGTGTAATTATTTCGGCTATACCTTCCCTAATCTGCCTTTTTAAATTAGCATGATTGGCATCAAAATAAACCAGCATTTTATTGTTAACAAACTTAGTTGTGCCACCCGTTTTCAAGATATCTGTTTCAAGCCCGATATTAGTTTGTTGCATATGGGCAAACTCATTATACACAATTATATTAGCCCTTCTCTGAAGGCTGAATTCTGTGGCGGCTTCTATTTGCGGCAATTCCTTTTCGGCACTTTGGGCTACAAATTTTGCCAGTTCCTGGCCATTATTATAAAAATAAACATTGAAGTTTTTTGTTTGATAATATTGCCATTTGAATTTATTGTATTGTACCCTGTTACGTCCAAACAAAACAGAATTTACCTGTGCGTTGATAATTTCAGACGGTAATATGAATAGGAGGGATATTAAAATTATTCTGCTGAACTTTGCCATACTATTAAATTGATATGAAGTATTAAAATTACTTGATTAAGATTAATCATTAAAATATTTAAAACAGACCATGATAACCATAAAATCATTCGAATTTAGTCCGATACAAGAAAATACGTATATACTTTATAACGAGTTTAACGATTGTTTGGTTGTTGACCCCGGTTGTTATTTTGATAATGAAAGGGAAGAATTGGCTGCTTTTATAGAGCAGAAGGCTTTGAAACCAAGGATGTTGCTTAATACCCACTGCCATCTGGACCATGTATTTGGAAACAAATTTGTTGCAGAAAAATACGAGCTAAAGTTGAGTTTACACGAAAAAGAACTGCCTGTTTTGCAATTTGCTCCCACAAGTGGTTTGATGTACAATATGCCATTTGACAATTATACAGGTGAATTTATTTTCTTGAAGGAGGGCGAAACCCTTAAACTTGGGGCGGATGAACTAAAAATATTGTTTACACCTGGCCATAGTCCTGCTAGTATTAGTTTTTATAGCGAAAAACAGGGTTTTGTGGTTAGTGGCGACGTATT
>CANNJE010000080.1 GCA_947504605.1 Chitinophagaceae bacterium | reverse complement strand
TCTTTTATAAACAACAGGTAATAAATACCAGACTGATTTAAAATGGCTTCAGTAGTATCATTCCCTGAAAGGGTGGTTAAAGTAAAATCGTTGATTAAAGGAGTATTATTTTTACCTGCTGCTACCAGCTTTTGTTTCCTGTCTACATATTCCCAACTGCTATCAGGCAAAGCCTCTGCTGAAAACTCTTTTTCCTCTCCATTCTTTTCATAGATAAACTGGATGGCATATTGATCAGGAATCGCATTGGCAGGCATTTTTCTCAACTCAAGAATGTTATTTCCAATTTTATATGGCAGACAATCCCGAACCGGCAAGTATTTCATAACGTAAAATTGCAAACTCAGCGTAGCAAGGGTTGACAATAATACAAGAATAAAAGAAACAACAGGTTTGGTGATTGGTAAAATATATTTTTGTTTTACCAGTAAAAGCACGCTCAATAAAAGGAGGATGATATCCTTTGTAAATGTTTGAATAGGTGTAATTGGAATACAATCGCCAAAACAACCACAGGCACGAATTTTACCACTAAAAAGAACATAGCTGGTTAGAAATGTAAAAAAGAGAATAAGTGCAAAAAGCACCCATGAAACCATTTTCTTTTGCCAGCCCAGCAATAAAGCTAGACCTACTACCACTTCTAGCGTAATCATAAATACAGAAAATCCCAACGCATGATGCCCCAACTGTTCCATCAAATCCTTCATAAATCCAGCATTGGCCCATGCTTCAAAAAATTCCTGCATTTTGTAAGCAAGCCCACGTGGATCAATGGCTTTTACAAGTCCGGAAAATATAAACAACAATCCTGTAAGGTATCGGGCAATAGTAACCGTTAGCTTTATCATATTTTATTGTTTTCCTTCTGCAATAAGTATAAGTGCAAAAAGGGCATAATTAATAATATCGTAAAAATTGGCATCAATGCCTTCGCTGGCAACTGTTTTGCCCTCATTGGCTATTATTTGTTTAATACGCAGGATCTTCGCCAGTGTTAGATCGGTAAAACTTTCTTGACTCATCTCCCTCCAAGCTTCCCCATAGTCATGGTTTTTATCCTGCATCAGCTTTTTTGCATTTTGTACAATGCCATCATAATATTTTTCAACTTCAGCTACCGGCAATTGTTCCTGGTCATCATCATTAATTTGTAACTGTATCAATCCTATGATGCTGTAGTTTAGAATACCCTCAAATTCACTTTTGATGTCATCCCCTATCCGCTGGGTTTTTATTTCCTGTATTGTCCTTATCCTTTTTGCTTTAATATAAATCTGGTCAGCTACAGAAATTGTTCTGTATACCCTCCAGGATGTACCATAATCAGCCGTTTTTTTTAAAAAAGTGATCTTGCAGTTCTGTATGATTTCGTCGTACTGTTCGTTGGTATTTGTGGCCATATTTCAAATGCTCATTAATAAAGTGCAAATTTGCGTATTGGTTCAAAAATACAATTAGTCTGTCAAATGTTTACACTTAACTGCAAAGGAAAATTATTGTCTTTAGCCAAACCGGTAGTAATGGGTATTTTAAACACTACACCCGATTCATTTTATGAGGGTCATCTAAACAAAGGTTTAAGTGGGCTTTTATCAATTGCAGAAACCATGATCCTTGAAGGGGCAGCCATTATTGATATTGGCGGACAAAGTACCCGCCCGGGAAGTGAACGTATAACTGCAGATATAGAACTAGAAAGAGTATTACCAATAATAAAAGCTTTAAATACACAATTTCCTGATATTATTATTTCCATTGATACTTACTATAGCAAAGTTGCTCGTGAAGCTGTTTTTGCAGGAGCACATATAGTAAATGATATCAGTTCGGGCAGCATTGATGAAGAAATGATAACTACGGTAGCATCTTTTAAAAATGTACCCTATATCTGCATGCACATGAAAGGTACGCCGGATAATATGCAGGAGTTGGCTGTTTATGATGATATAATAAAAGAAGTATTGGATTTTTTTATCTCAAAAACAGATCAATGCCGGGTAGCCGGAATTAAGGATGTAATCATTGACCCGGGTTTTGGTTTTGCTAAAACCATCTCTCACAATTTCACCCTTTTGAAACATCTTTCTGTATTTGCTATGCTTAACAAACCTATTCTTGCAGGACTTTCCAGAAAAAGTACCATTTATAAAACCTTGGGCATCACTCCAGAAGAAGCATTAAATGGAACCACGGCATTAAATACCATTGCGCTTATGAACGGTGCAAATATCTTACGGGTTCATGATGTAAAGGAGGCTAAAGAAGCAATAATCCTTATGGAAGCCCTAAATCAAAATATTCAATAGGTATTGGAGAGGTAGTTTTTGGTTGTTTTTATTTTAAAAATAAGTTTAAATTGCATTTACTTAACCTTATAAAAATTAATAAATGAAAAATGGGAAATAGGCATTCTGATTTACTATTAACTGGCTTATTAAAACTTACCAGAAATACTGTTTTTGAAATCGCCACAGACTACACTATTTTAAAATTACATTATGCCAACCGGACGGATTTGTTTTTTCCGGATGACTTTATTTTAAATAAAAAGCTTTCTGAACTCATTCCTGCAGAAATTTGGAATTACAGTAAGTCTTATTTTGATAAGGCTTTGGAAACCGGAGAGAAACAAGAATTCTCTTACCAATCATTTCTACCAGAAGACGAGCGTTGGTATAAAGCTAGTTTGCAATTTATTTCACCCGAAAATGGTATTCCTTTCTACCTTTTTTGTGTAATGGATATAAGTTACCAAAAGGCTGCTGAAGAATCGCTTCGTTTTAATGCCGATTTTGAAGATTTACTGGTGCATGCTACCAGCACATTAATTCAATCGAATACAGAAAATTTTGATAGTTCGCTCAATGAGGTACTGGCTAAAATTGGAATTTTTGCTAAGGTAGACCGCACCTATGTTTTTATGTTTAATGAAGCTCATTCTGAGTTTAGTAATACACATGAATGGTGTTCGGATAATGTTACAGCCGAAATTGAAAACCTACAGGGAATACCTACAGAAATTTTTCCAAACTGGATGAATTTACTGGAATTAAACCAGGAAGTATATATACCTGATGTGCAACAATTGCCTGAATCATGGGCAGCCGAAAAAGAAATTCTTGAACCACAGGGCATTCAGTCGCTTTTAGCATTGCCGGTAAAAGCATCTGGAAAATTATATGGCTTTTTAGGCTTTGATGCGGTGCTGCAAAAAGTTGTATGGGATAATAACAAACGTCATCTGATGCAGATACTGGCAGACAATTTAGGTTCTGTAATCATGCGCAATGAACAAAACAACCATTTACTTCATGCTTTTGAACAATCCAAGATTCTAACCCAGCAAGCAACAACTGCCAATCAACACAAATCGGATTTTCTTGCAAATATGTCGCACGAGATGCGTACTCCATTGAATGGTGTGATTGGTTTTGCAGATTTACTGAAGGATACCAATTTAAATGAACTACAATTTCAATACCTCGATAAAATTAAAGAATCCGCAGATTCACTGTTGGGGGTTATCAACGAAGTGCTTGACTTTAGTAAAATTGAATCTGGCAATGTAGAATTGGTAGTAGAGGAAACAGATCTTTTTGAAATAGTAGAAAGAACAGTTGGATTGGTAAGGTTCTCCGCAGGGCTTAAAAACATTGAGTTTGTACTAAATATGGCGCCATCCATGCCCCGTTATTTTAAATTGGATCCTGTCAGGCTTCAGCAGGTACTCATTAACTTGCTGAGCAATGCAATTAAATTCACCGAAAATGGATTTGTTTTATTGCAGATAGCGGTTAAGGAAATTGATAAAGAAACAGGAATGGCAACTTTACAGTTTTCTGTAAAAGATTCCGGTATTGGTATTTCTCCCGAACAACAGAAAATAATTTTCCAGGCCTTTACCCAGGCGGATATTTCTATCAGTAGAAAATATGGCGGTACCGGTTTGGGCCTTTCTATCAGCAATAAGTTACTTGAATTAATGGGAGTTCATTTACTCCTTAAAAGTAATTTAGGTGAGGGCAGTGAATTTTACTTTGATTTTACTTTACCTTATACGGATACTGTTGCATTTGAATCAACCGAAATTAAAAATATTGCCTCGGCATTAATTGTTTCATCTTCTGTTTATTCAAAAGAAAATTTACAAAACTGGCTACAATATAAAAATATAAAAACAGTTACGGCTGCTTCTGCCAATGAAGCCATGGACTACTTTTTAAACAACAATTCATTTGATATGATCTTTGTTGATTTTAATTTGAAAGACTCCAATGGCTTACATTTTGTAAAACATGTCCGAAGTGAAATAAAACTAACTGCCGACAAATTGCCGGTGGTGTTAATGTTTACGCAGGAAGAATTGGGTACTCAGTCAATCGCTTCTACTCTAGGAGTGGTGCATAAGATATCTAAACCGGTTACTGTTACAGAATGTTACCATGCGTTGAAAATTGTTAGTGAGCTAAAAGAAAAAGCCGCTATTTATTCCGAAACAAACCAAACAAATACGACAGGCGCCGCTAAAAAAATTCTGATTGTAGATGATAATAAATTGAATATTCTGTTATGTAGGTTCATTGTAGAAAAACTCTACAAAGGTTCTGAAATCATTGAATCATTTAATGGAAACGAAGCCATACAAATGTTTAAAGAAAAAAAACCTGATCTTATTTTGATGGACTTACAAATGCCCGAATTGGATGGCGATGCAGCAACAATCATTATAAGAGAACTTGAAAAAGAACAGGACTTTAAACGAACACCAATCGTAGCACTTACAGCTAATGCTATCAATGGGGTTAAAGAAAAATGTCTTGAAATTGGTTTTGATGATTATATAACAAAACCTGTAGATCAGGAAATGATAAAAAATATTTTGGATCGTTTTTTGGCTGTCAATTGATATAAAACAGCTTAAATAGGAGCTGTTTTATATCAATGAATTTCCACCCATCTTAGTTATTGTCTCGGAGCTGCTGGTCCACCCTTTCCATTTTTACCTGGCATTGGTGGGGGCATTTTCTTTCTGCTCTGCAGCCAATCCGGGATGAAGAAATAAAGCTTCCGAACTTTTCTTTTCTTCGGGCATCCACCAGGGCAAAATCTTATACAACCTTTGCCGACTGTTCTTTTTTCTGATTTTTTCCAATGCCTTCCTCACAGCAATCCTATAGATCCATGTTGAAAGAGAAGATTCCCCTTTAAAAGAATGAATTGATTCAAAAACCTGTATAAATGTTTCCTGCGCAGCATCTTCAGCCTCCTCATTATTTTGTAAAATATTAAGGACAGTAGAAAACACCCGATTGCGGTAGTCCTCTACCAGCTTCCGGAAAGCAGCCTCATTGGCTTGCCTCAGTTCATGTATAAGTTCCTGATCATTCTATATATATAGCTTAGATGCTTTACCGTAAATTTTCCTTCGTTTTTTTTTATTATTAAAATTAAATCTATTTATTTTTAGCAAACAAAAAAGCCGATAAGATTATCGGCTTCTGTTATAATAAATTTTATATGTTTTTGCTAATGATCATAACTAATCACTCTTGATATTTTCCATCCGGTTGTTTCTTTTTTCCAGATCATTACAAACTTAAATGTACCTACTTCTTCTTTTCCGTTTTCTATATGAAAAAATTGATGGACTCCAATTTGAATGGCTCCATAATCTTTAATAGGATGAACTTCCAAACTGCCTTCTACCAGCTTTCTGGTTAATTTAAATTCCTTCTTAAAATTGTTGTCAAAATTGTCGAAGACTGTTTTGTAATCAATCAAACCCCCATTGTCCTGAAACCATTCAAGATCAGTTGTAAACATGGCGCTGAATTTATCCAACTGCTGTCTGTTAAATGCATCAAACATAATACTATCCATTTGTGCAATTTCTTGATAAAGACTTGCTGAAGTAGGCGCTACTTTTTTCTCCTGAGCAACTGTTATTTGGCTGCACAATAGTAACAGTCCAATAATGGAAACAATGCCCAACCCTTTTTTTAGATTCATTATTAAAATTGTAAATAAAAAAATTAATTCTTCCAAATGGCTCCTACTCCTGCCTGCCATATCAGTTGGTTAAATACAGGAATAGCTTTGTCCAGCAAATCTACGGCCCTGTTTTTTAATACCAGCCATAAACCCGCCTATTTATTCACCACTTCGCAAGGAGGCAAATAAATGACCCCCGCATCCTATATTTTTAAGATCATTAAAAAAAAGACTACCCTCTCTTTATTTTAAACAGTGTTTCAGCGCTTTTAAAACCATCCTTATTTTTCAATAGCTGCCTGTAACAATGCATACACTTCAGGAGCTTTAAACTTTCCCGTTGTTTTTACTTGTACGGGTACATGGGCCAATGATTTTTTCTTACTCAAATCCCTGTGCAGTTCATATTTAGCATCTGCAGGACCGGCTATCAAAACAAAATCGGCAGCAACAGGGATAAAGGTTATAATCTTTTTATAAAACTGGTGCATGATCTCATTCTCCCGGTTCTGTTCTCTTTTGCCATTACTAAGAGTCGTAGCAAACAATCGGGTTTTGTCAGTTGTTTCTCCCGGTATTCTATGCTGCGATTCTATATTTGACAATAACTGTTCAGTAAGCAACTCTCCCCTTTCATTCGTATGCAAAACGATGGCTTTTTTATGATCTATCCAAACAGCATAGTTTAGCTTGTTTTTTGTATTCTTTTTCATAAAAATGATTTAATATTCCATCAAGTTAAACCAGTATCCCCGCTTTTAAAATGACAATGGTCATTGACCTTAGCATTTGTAAACATTGGCAAATAAAGATGCTTGTCCTTATCTTCATAGGGCAAACAAACGATTATGATGAATATCAAGCCGGGCACAATACTCATAAGTGCGCCATTATTAGAAGATCCTTATTTCGACAAAGCCGTTATATATTTAGCTGAAATAAACCCATATGGAGCATTGGGTTTTGTAATCAATAATTTATACCCCCGGGGTCTTAATGAACTTGTAGAATTTAAGCAAAGCAAAGCTTTTCCTTTATATGAAGGGGGGCCGGTTAAAACCGAATCAATTTATTTTATACATCATCGCCCCGATCTAATAGAAGCCGGCTCATGTATTACAGAACCTGTTTACCTGGGCGGAAATATACAACAAGCAGTACAGCATATCAATGATGGCAGTATTTCCGAAAAAGAAATTAAACTGTTTCTTGGTTATTGTGGCTGGGATTACGGAGAGCTGGAAGATGAAGTGGCAGAAGGGAGTTGGTTGGTTTTAAATTCAAACGATTTCAATTTTTTTGATCTCCCAATAACCACTTTATGGGAAGAACTCTATGAGTTGTGGAAAAAAGGATAAAGAAGTGAATTGGTTCTTTTATTTCCATGCCTTGGTTCGTGTACCAAGCCATGGTTTGTGTCTTCACAAACCAGTTGTTTTTTACCACGCCTTGGTTCTTCAGAGAAATATTTTAGTATCCAAATAATCTACTATGCCTTGGTTCGTGTCTTCACGAACCAGTTAATTTATTCATGCATTGGTTCCTATCATCACCAACCATCCGAGAAATATTTTAGTATCCAAATAATCTACGCTTATCTAAGAAATCATTCTTTTTTGCCAATCTGTAAATGCTGGTAGAACCTGTAACCAGTTCATACAACATTTTATTACTTTCTTCGGTTGGATAAAAAGCATTTACTTTTCTTGTACTGTCTTTATTTGTTAACGTAAAGCTCATAAATATACCATCCATAACGAATCTGTTTTTATTCTCCAAACGATCTGTTGCGGTATTAAATACTTCGTTTATTAAATGTAGATAATCTTTATATGCTTCATTTTCTATCTCAATACTGTCTTCGCTATAAAAAGTATATTGTTCGGTAATAGATTTTACGATAGATAAATATTTTATAACAGTATCATTCTTAAGATCAATACTATTTAATGACAACAGATAATTTCTGTGAGTATGGTATGCTTTATCATTATTGAGATTAACAGAAATACTGTCACGTATTTTAAATGTCATTTTTGTGCTTTCTGTCCCTGGGATAATTTTAATAATAAACTCGGTCCCATCAATGGAAGCAGATGCAAAAATTTCAATTTGTCTTTCTTTATTCAATTGTCCGTAACCAGCTCCGATAGTAGCAATAAATAAAAGCAACAGTAAAATATATTTTTTCATAATGGGCAACGTTGTTGTATTACCACCCCCCCAAGCCTTGGTTCGTGTCTTCACGAACCAGTTGATTTTTTATTTTTTTATTGCCTTGGTTCCTGTCTTCACAAACCTATCTATTTTTTTCTAAAATAACGCCTAGCCAATCCCTATGATTGAGGCGTATAATCTACTATCCATTCAATTCCGAATTTATAACGTCAGGCCCCAGTTTCGGCAATACAAAGTTTGGTAATTTTTCTGTGATCAAATGAAAGGTTTAATTAATAAAAGGCTTGAACTTTGAATTATTTGACTATGTCTGCAAAAATCAAGTATCTTAAACAAAAAAAAATGAAAAGTATATCGCTCCTTTTAATAATAGCAATCATTGGTTGTAATCAACCAACTAAAAAAACTTCTTTGGCTGCACAGTTAGCAACTGGGAAATGGATTGATCTGAGCCACAATTTTTCAGAAAAAACAATTTACTGGCCAAATAATCCAACAGGTTTTAAACTCGATACGCAATTCAATGGAATTACAGCTACGGGTTTTTATTATTCATCCAACTTCTTTTCTTCGCCCGAACATGGTGGTACCCATTTGGATGCACCAGTACATTTTGCAAAAGGAAAATGGAGTGTTGATGAAATACCTACGGAGCAACTGATTGGCGAAGCTGTCGTAATTGATGTAACAGAAAAAACAAAAAGCAATCCCGATTACCAGATTGCACAGGAAGATATAGAGAAATGGGAAAAACAGTACGATAAAATTCCTTCTAACGCGATCCTCCTTTTCAGAACAGGTTGGAGCAAGTTTTATTCCGACGCTCAAAAATACTTGGGTACAGCTGAAAAAGGTCAGGATGCAGTTAAGAAACTTCATTTCCCTTCTATACATCCTGAGCTAGCCGAATGGTTAACAAAGAACAGGAAAATAAAGGCGGTTGGTATCGACTGCGCCAGTGTAGACTATGGACAATCTGTCTATTTTAAAACACACCAAATCCTCTATGCTCAGAATATTATAGGATTTGAAAACCTGACAAATTTAGAACTACTGCCTCAAAAAGGTTCATACGTCATTGCACTGCCAATGAAAATAAAAGGAGGCTCCGGAGCACCATTGAGAATTATTGCATGGATGGAGTAAATGGAACTTTGACGGGTTTTTATTCAATAAAAGCATATCTGTCCCATCATTCCCAATACGATGTTGGCGGTCGTTTTACTTTTTTTGAAAATTAGTTTTAATGATTTTCTTGCCCTAAATTATTATTTGTCTAGAGTATTTTATTGCAATTCAACTATAACTTCATTTTTCCGATTAAAAACTTCATAAGGTGCATTGTACCCAAAAAAATAAAATTGATTAGAATACTTTATACCTTCAGCATCTAAAGCTGCTTTTAAACGCTGTTTATACTTTTCTATTTTAGCATCATTAGCCCAACCGCTAAACCTTATCGCAGCAACTGTTTTTGAAGGTTCTACCTTAAATTCTATACCTGATTGATTAGGCTTAGGAAGCATGTCCTTATTAAATTTCTTAGGAACCATAAACATCATAGTCATGGAATCATCTAATGACATCGAGACTGGGGAGGTCATTGATATTTTTTCATTCCTTTCATTATTTCCAAAAATATATCCCGCTAGAATAGAGAAACCTTTACTTGAAGAATTTTTATACCCTTTTGTGGAGAGTTTGACAGAGGTAAATAAAGTAGTTTCATAAATTCTTATTTCAAATTGCTTAAATTTATTTTTGACAACATAAGAGTATGTTTCAATATTTCTTTGTCCATATATTAAATAAAGTTGGAGAAATGAAAACGCTATTAGGATTACTACAAGTACGATTATTACCATTTTCATTTTTTAATTTTAGTCTTTAACTGTTTTTATGTTCTATAAACGCCAACCTGCCGATGCTTAGCGAAGTGTTTGATTTTTCAATTGTCTGACCTAACCAATGATGATATTGATACTAGTTGAAGCTAAGTTTGTCCAGCCCCAATTTTACTAAACACCTTGTTAGCGGTTCGTGCCTTGTCAAGCAGGTTGATAAGATTTTTGTGAGAACTTTGTTTTTGTCTTACGGATAGCTTGCAACCGCCTTTTTTCTTTAGATGCACGTATGAAAGCGCTAATTGCCAATTCTTCTTCCTTAGTAATAGGTTGCTGTTGTCCACCAATGAAATCTACATCTAATTCTTTAAGTTTATTTTTCATTTGGGAAATATTTGTTTATAAGTTTTAATGCTGCTATTGTGTCAATAATCATAATTCGTCCACCAACATGTATTGCTCCCAAAGAGTCAATATAATGTTGAACAAGTTGCGTCTTGGAAAAGAAAGAGACATTGCCTTCATGCCCACGCTGAAAAGCAAGTTTGCAGGCAAAAGCTACCAAGTTTCCAGGAACTCCAGCATAAACTTTTGTTTTGCCTTTGTTGAAAGCTGCACTTTCCACAAGATGCATATAAACATGGTCGAATTTAATTTCTAGGCTTATCAAACCTTGAATTACAGATTGATTATTTACAATTGTCAATTTGTAAACGTCACGCTGTGGTTACTTGAATTCAAACTTCCAATCAAACTGCCAATTGGTCTTCTTAATAACAGTCTTCAAGTCAGTTGTAGTAACGAGCGAAATGTCAGTGATAAAGCTGTCCCCAGTCACGATATTTTCAATAGAATTCGTGAGCTTATCTATAATAAAATCGAGTCCCTTATTTTGCTGTCTTTTCACATAGCGAATTTACGAAATAATAAGGTTTTCATCAAATGAAACTTGAAGCTAATAGGGTGTCCGATGGCATAGCCGCTAACGTTCGGGGCTTGGCGATGTGGCGGAATTTGAAAAACTGTCAGCCCGTTACGAAAGTTTGGTAAAGTTAATTAGTTGATGTTAAGTTTTGTTGTTCGGCGATATCCGTCAAGCTGAAACTACAGATGCCAGCTGTTCTACAGTTGACGATTGCGTTTCAGTCCGCCGACATAACGCCAAACCTCATGTTGAACTAAACCTTCGGTAGCCTTTCCCTGACTTCCTTACATTTATAGTTCATTTAAAAATACAACATCATGGTAACAAAAAAAAATCAGCGGAAGAACTTCGCTACAACAAGTACTTAACCCGTGCATGCCGTGAAGTACCAGGTTTTGATGAACAGCTGCAACGCTTCCAGCGCAACATCAGCATCCTTGGTCGCTCGCAACGCACCTTTGACAATTACAGCCGCCATGTGGCCGCTATCGCATTGCACTTTCAATGCCTGCCTACACAAATCAATCCCGAACAGGTAAAGGATTATTTGTATCTACTTCAGCAGCGTAGCAACACTCCTTCGCAAACATATTTTAAACACACCGTTTATGGTCTAAGGTTTTTGCTCAAGGCAGAGGGCCTGCCTTACGAACACCTGCATCTGCCTGCCATACCAAAACAACATAAACTACCGGTGATCCTTAGCCGACAGGAGCTGTGGGCAATGCTTACCCATGCACAATTGCTCAAACACAAAATTCTTATTGGTCTGCTCTATGGCTGCGGCCTGCGCTGCATGGAAGTAAGGAACATACAATTGCAGCACATGGATTTTGATCGCAACCTCTTGCGCATTGTACAAAGCAAAGGCAACAAGGATCGATACGTACCACTCTCTGTACATCTTATTCGTGGTATAAAAAAATACATAGAAGCAGCACAACCAAAACAGTTTTTGTTTGAAGGCAATGGCAATCCGCAAGGCAAAGGCTTTGATGGCAGGTACAGCCAGCGTGGGGTGCAGTGGGCCGTAAAAACAGTGGCCCGACAGGCGGGCATCATCAAAGAAGTGCATACACATATGTTGCGTCATAGCTATGCCACACATCTTTTAGAAGATGGTGTAAACATCATTGCCGTGCAAAAACTGCTGGGCCATGCCAACATAGAATCTACCATGGAGTACCTGCACATTTGCAGCCAGCCAGACCACTTGCCACAGAGCCCGCTTGATAAAGTTTTTGCCTTATGCAGCCGCAGTGGGAAGTAGCTGATGTACTGCGCCACTCTGCTTTTGAAGGCTATACTGTGCAGCAGAAGAAAACACTGCGGGCCCTCAAAGACTGTCGCACAGCTGCTCTTGGCGGACATGTAGATGCATGTGATGGCTGCGGCAACATCAGCATCAGTTATAATAGTTGTCGTAATCGCCACTGCCCTAAGTGCCAGGGACACAAAAGAGAAGAGTGGATACAAAAGCGGGAAGCAGACCTTTTGCCATGCACTTATTTTCACGTGGTGTTCACGCTGCCGCAGCAGCTCAATGCTGTTGCCTTGCAACAGCCGGCCATGGTTTACGATGCATTGTTTAAAGCAGCATGGCAAACGATTACTGTTTTTGCAGGCAAGGCCGCTGTGCAGTTGGGCATGATTAGCATACTGCATACATGGGGGCAGAACCTGAGCCTGCACCCGCACCTGCACTGTATTGTGCCCGGTGCCGGTGTAAATAAAAAAGGCCGCTGGCAACATTTAAAACATAGTAAGAAGTTTTTGTTCCCGG
>CANNJE010000079.1 GCA_947504605.1 Chitinophagaceae bacterium | reverse complement strand
TGAAAGATGGATGGATTAACCAAAAGAAGGGGTAATCCCGTAAAGCTGGTTCGGGAAGACAGGAAAAACGGCGGTGGGTGATCAATCAAACATTGGTTCTCCGCATCTACATTTGAGGGTAAAAAGCTCCACCTTCGCCAAGCCCCAAACCGTTATGGCCAATTATCAATTCTATATAATTGTGCCAATGAATAAATTATAATTAGAGAATACAATAAAAATAAATTATCTTAAAGTATTCAACCTATTTATGAAAATTAATTATAAATACATAATTATTTCAATTTCGGTTATTGGTCTTCTCTCTTCTTGTAATACATTAGAGAAAGCTTCCTCTCATGGATTTAATAGTGGATATTATAAACTAAAATCTGAAAATAAAAATATAGAAAATGTTTATTTAGCTGTTACAGATGATCAGATTAATGTTTATCAACACAAAAAACAACACCTAGATCAGAAACAATTTTTAACCATCCCTTTAAAAACAACTGACAGCCTTATTTTTAACCAGATGGTATTTAAAAAGCAAAGTCTCGACTTTGATCTTACTTCAATTCTTTTTAAATATCGACCATCTTCTTATGGGTTACCTGCACAATTAACTACAGACTTAAACATTGCTTTATATACTGGTTGGAGGTATGACTCCTATCAAATAAAAAGAAAAAAGGATCCTTTAGGTAAGCGTTATTATAAAATTAATAATCGGGGATATGATTTTGGTTTTTTTGCTGGTCCAGGCACAACGTTGGTTAGTCCTTTTACCACAAGAAATAATAGGTCCGATGAATATAATGGAATGATAATTCAGGGAGGAATTGCTGGTTTTATAGAACTAAGTATGGCTAGTTTTGGATTCGCTGCAGGCTATGATTATCTTCTGAGTCAAGACAGAAAAATATGGATATACAATAACAAACCTTGGATAGGATTTGTAGTGGGTATAGCACTGAAATAAATCAGGTTTTATTACATGTTTAATAGAGAATGAATATAACTGGCCATAACATGCGTTTGGTAAAACGTTGCAGCTGTTTGATGGATTACTTAATGCCTGCAAAACGCTGCGGATTGTATCAGTCATTTGAAAAACAAATGTTCGGTAATAATAAAAACTGTACATTCAAAATACAATACCGGGCAGCCCCGGCAGATTTAAGCCTACTAAATAAACAAAATATTAAAATGACCAATAAAACCTTCCTCTCCTTAGCCGTTATCTTACTTACAGTTAATTGTCTTCAGGCACAGGTTTCTAAACAGGTGCATCAAATGGCTTATGCAGATTCTTTCCGCATGGTGGAGCTGTACAAGGACCTGCATCAAAATCCGGAACTGGGTTTTATGGAACTGCGCACATCAGGCATTGTAGCCACAGAACTGAAAGCACTGGGTTATGAAGTGATAACAGGCATAGGTAAAACAGGTGTGGTGGGCATTTTAAAAAATGGCAATGGCCCTGTGCTCATGTACCGTGCCGATATGGATTGCAACTCCGTGAAAGAAATTACAGGGCTGCCTTATGCCAGCACCAAAACAATGAAGAAAGACGATGGCACCGAAGTACCCGTGATGCATGCCTGTGGTCATGATGCACATATAACATGGCTGCTGCAGGTTGCAAAAATGATGGTAAAGCTGAAAAGTGAATGGAAGGGAACATTGCTGATGCTGGCACAGCCTGCCGAAGAACCAATGACCGGTGCTAAAGCTATGGTGAATGACAAAATGTATGAAAAGGGGGTGCCCGTGCCGGATTATCTATTTGGATTACACACGACTCCCATAGCCACAGGCAGTATAAAAAATGGATATGGTGAAAGGGCCGCTGGCAGTGACCAGTTGGATGTTACTTTTTATGGTATAGGGGGTCATGGCTCTACACCAGAACTTACCAAAGACCCAGTGGTGATGGCCAGCAATGCAGTAATGCAGTATCAAACAATCATCAGCAGAAGTATAGCTGCACAGGATGCTGCTGTGCTTACCGTTGGCGCCATACATGGGGGTGGCGACAATAATGTAATTCCTACTTCTGTTGTGGTGAAACTAAACCTGCGCTGGTTTACAGAAAAGACAAGAAATATTTTACTGGACGGAATAAAACAAATTAATGAAGGCATTGCTGTTGCAAATGGACTGTCTAAAGAAATGTATCCCACTATTTTGATGAAGGGAAACGTATATCCGCAGGTAAATGATACTGCTGTTGCAAACAGGGTGAACAAAGCATTGGCAACAGTAATTGCTCCAGAAAAAATCATTAGCAATACATTACCCATTATGGGTTCGGAAGACTTTAATCATCTTGTATTGGGAAACGGCAAAACTGTTTGTGATTATGTGTGGGTGGGCACTGCTCATCCCGATCTGTATGCAAAGGCACTGAGTGAAGGAAAGCGGGCTCCCTTTTACAATCACAATGGAAACTATCAGGTTGATTTGGCTGCCATTCCATTAGGGGCAGAGATTGCTGTAACCGCTTTACTGGAACTGTTTAAGAAATAAGGACTGAATTGTTAATGCATTGCCATGTCCTGGTATTGGTTGACCACAAGTCAGCAAAAAAAAGAAATCAAACAATGAACTTTTGATATTAAATTTAGCAAGGGTGTGGGGAATTGTATTTTAGCTGCTATACAATTGATAATGGCAAGCCTAAAAGATATTTTTACCAATTAGAAACTTATTTTAAAACCAATACATGAAAAAAACAATTCGTTTCGTAATTATTCCTAAAGTAACCCATCCCTGGTTTGAGGAAGTTTATCAAGGTGCACAGGAACAGGCTGAAATACTAAGTCGTGAGCTTAACATGATATTTGTGGTAGATTATATGCCTCCGACTTTTGCCGACGCTGAAGAACAGAAAAAAATGCTGGAAAAAGCCATCCTAAGTCAGCCTCAGGGAATCGCATTAGATCCGTTGGATCAAATTGGTTATGTGGAAGTGAATAAAAACACAAATAATAAGAATATTCCTATTGTTCTCTTTGATGCTATATCGCCCGATAAAATGATCACCAGCATCGGTACCAATTTTGCGCAACAGGGTATCATAGCGGCAGAACGATTGCTTAAGTTAATTAACCATACAGGAAAAGTGGCGATCATGCAAGGATTTCCAACAGCAGCCAATCATATTGAAAGATATGAAGCACAGCTGAGCGTATTGAAAAAATATCCCCTGGTAACCATTGTTGATGGAGGTATTGACAATGATGATATTGAGACCGCTCACCAACAGGCTACTGCTGTTATCTTAGCCAATCCTGACTTAAGTGGCTACTTGTGTTGTGATGCATCCGGTCCGATAGGCATTGCATCGGCCATAAAAGCAACAGAAAAAAAAGGGCAAATAAAAGTAGTTGCAATGGATGGAATAAAGCCCATTCTGGAAGCCATTAAAGAAGGGGTGATTGACTCCTCCTCTGCAAGCATTCCTAAATTGCAGGGGGCTATGTCTATATTGATGCTTTGGCAGGCATCCTTAGGATTAAAAACACCTCCCTCTATTGATACCGGCATAGATTTAATTACACAGGAAAATATTGATAGCTTTTTGGCTGCTGTAAATTAATTAAGGATTACCTCACAGGGCAAGACCACCTACCCTTGGCGCATAGCAAACGCAACTTATTTTTTGCCTTTGCTGGCTAATTAGGGCAATTATTTCAGCTTCGCAATTCTTTCGGTTCCTGCCCCATGAGCAGATGCGGTAGCTGATTTGGAGTAGACCTATGTTGCATTTGCACTATGAATTGCGGACTGCGTTTTTTTGCATTAAACATTTTAAAATAAAGGATTAAAAAAATTGATTGCTAGAAATAGTAGTGTATTTTAGAGACTACTTAGATCTATAAATTCAAATAAATAAATTAAATGTATAGATTATTTATATTAATTGCCTTTAACTTGTTTGCCACAAAAATCTATGCCCAAAAAGAAATTTATTGGCTAGAAAAAAATGTTGCAAAAATAAATTTAGACAGTTTACAAACTGATGACACAGAATTTAAACTTATTAAAAAATCAATTGGGAAATCAAGAATTGTATTTTTAGGAGAACAAACACACGGTGATGGAACTACATTTGAAAGCAAAGCCAAACTAATTAAATATTTGCACAAAAAAATGGGTTTCACTGTGCTGGCTTTCGAGAGCAATTTATTTAATGCAGAAAGAGCTTGGCTTGATGTTCAAGATAATAATAACCCACTTTATGCTTTGCAAAATTCTACTTTTCCCATTTGGGGTAAAGCTAAAGAAGTACAGCCCCTTTTTAATTATATCTTATCAAAAAAAGACTCCCAAACGCCATTAAGAATAAGTGGTTTTGACTGCCAAACACATGGTTATTTCTATCAAACGTTTTTTTTCAGGGATTTGGTAATCTATTTGCGTTCAAAAAACATTGGATTTAAAGACTCGACTGAAAGAGTTAACTTTTTTAAAGTATATAATATACTGGACAATGGAATAAATAATTATTTCAAACGATTTAAAGAAGATAGTAGAAAGCTTCATTTAGATACTTTTATCTTAGACAAAAAAATATTTACAGAAATTTTAGAGAGAAAAATACTAGCACTTAAAAAAATTAATGAGCCGAAAGCCAACTTATTTTCACAGCACTTAATAAGTTTCCAAAACTATATTCCAGCATTACTTAAAGGTGTTATTATTGACTCATCATCCTCAGATGCCGTTAAAGTATCTCCTAATCTTAGAGACTCTTTAATGGCTGAAAATATAATTTGGCTAGCAAACAAACAATATCCAGATAAAAAAATTATTATTTGGGCTGCAAGCTATCACAATGCAAGACACAAGTCAGTTGGTTATGGAAATATGGAAGAAACTTTAATGGGAGATTATTTAAAACCAGCTTTAGAGAAAATCTCCTATTCGATAGCGTTCACAACATATGAAGGATTTTTTGGGAGATATAATTCAAAAGATTCATCAGTCATTGATAAATCTTCGGTAAACTCATTCGAAGAATTATTTTCAAAACTTGGCACAGATAATTTTTTCTTAGATTTTAAAACATTGAGCAAAACTAAAAATGGTAATTGGTTGACAAAACCAAAAATAATGAGACCCTTAGGTTATAGAGAACAAGAAAAAAATTGGACGCTTGTTTTTGACGCAGTTATATTCAACAGAAAAATGACTAAAGCACATAGTATATTTTGAATAGGTAACAGCAGCCTACAAGGGTTTTCAAGCAAGTGGCTTGGCAATAGTTTGATAAAATTGTTTGACAGAAACAGTAGCGTATTTTATCGCAAATACACATGTGGGCGAACATCGTAAACAAAACTTTACATACTTTAAACAGATAAATGTGATAGAAACCAAGCGACTTATTTTGAAGCCTCTAACTTACGAACAGCTAATCAAATATGTTAAATGCGACCATTCATTAGAAACAGAGTTGAGGCTCAATAAAACAACCAGAACTATTTCACCTGAACTTAAAGATGCTTTTGAACAAACCATTTTACCAAACGTGGCAGACAAAAGCAAAAATTATTTGTATTCAACACTTTGGACTGCTATTTCAAAAGCAGAAAACAACATGGTAGGTGATTTATGTATTGTTGGGGAACCAAATGCAAAGGGAGAAATTGAAATTGGCTATGGTACATACGAAGCATTTAAAAACAAGGGTTTTATGACTGAAATCGTTAGTGGAATTATTGAATGGGCAAAAACTCAGCCCAAAGTGAAATCTCTAATTGCCTCAACAGAAAAGACAAACACCGCTTCATTCAGAGTTCTTGAAAAAAATATGTTTCAAAAAATAGAAGAAACAGAAACATTATACAATTGGCGGCTTAAATTGGACAATCAAGACTAAACATAATAACAACGAACCGCTAACAAGCAGTTTGCCAAACTGTGACTAACAAACTAATTTCAGCTAAGTGCAAAGCCAGGCTTTGGTTCGGGCAGACACACAACATCGGACTTTAGGGCTTAACTTCATCAAAACATTTTAAATCAGCAGAGGGCCGGTCGGACAGAATACTAATTCCAAACCTGCATAAAACCCTATTCGTTTGTGGGCAATTTTTAATACCCACGATTTGAAATATCACTTACTTTTAAACAAAATAAAACATTTTAAAAAATGAATAAATCATTCTTCAAATCCTTTTTTGTATTGACGTTTATTTTAGGAATTACATCTTCCGCATTTTCACAAAAAACATTAAAAAATGGCGACAAGTGGATACCCCCTGATTTTAATCCCAAAAACAGCATTTTGTTAGTTGAAGCTTGGAGTGGTATTCAAGAGGATAAAGGAATTGCAAAACAAGAGGAATATATGGATAAAATCTATCCTTATAAATATGAAGTAGTTTCTTTCGAAACGATCAAAAAAAGAGAAGGCAAATATGCAAATGCTAAAATTTATAAATGGGCATTGGTTTCAACTGCAAATGCAACTGCATTAACAAAAGCAAATGGTGCAAGTACTAATACGGGTGTATTGACAAGTGTAGATAGAGATTTCAATTTTTACGACAGAGAAAACGATAAAAATTATCCACCTACTAATAAATCACAAGGGCCGTTTAAGCAGACATTTCAAGTAGTGATTAATACTATTGTAAAACATATCTCAGGATAAACTGCCCACAACACGCTATTGCCGCAGTGGGGCTGGCTTGCAAACTTGGTGCTCCGAAACCCGCCCGAACACAGCGGTAAAAAAAGTTTTAGAAGATGTAAACAAAAAATATGCAGAAAGCGTTTTATTTTAGTAACATGAAATGGCAGCATTCAAATATAGCGGAAACTTTTAAGCAGCTGGGTACTACCCAAGAAGGTTTAAGCAGCATAGCCGCCGAAGAAATGCTTCGGCAAACAGGCCCCAACGAATTACAGGCAGGTAAAAAGAAAAGCATAGTCTTAATGCTGCTGGCACAGTTTAAAGATATAATGATTTTAATTTTGCTGGCCGCCGCTATCATAGCGGGAATCGTTGGCGACTTTACAGACAGCATTGTTATTCTCCTCATCGTTTTATTAAATGCATTCCTGGGTTTCTTTCAGGAATACCGTGCAGAAAAAGCCATGCAGGCTTTAAAACAAATGGCCATTACACAAGCCAGAGTATTGCGTGATGGAAATATTATTGACCTGCCTGCAACTGCATTGGTTCCTGGCGATGTTGTACTGTTAGAAGCAGGTAATGCTGTTCCGGCAGACCTGCGTATTATTGAATCAAAAAGTTTAAAAATTGAAGAAGCTGCTTTAACCGGCGAATCGCATGCCGTAGATAAAATTATTGATGCACTGGAAGCAGAAGATTTGTCAATTGGAGATAAAAAGAATATGGCCTTTAAAGGTACGTTTGTAACTTATGGCAGGGGTAGAGGCGTAGTAATAGCCACAGGCATGCAAACAGAGTTAGGGCGCATTGCCAAAATGTTGCAGGAAGATGAAACGCTTACACCATTGCAGCATCGCATGGCATCATTTGGCAAAAAACTTTCTGCAATGGTGCTGTTTTTATGTATCCTGTTTTTTATTGCCGGTTGGTTAAGGGGAGAGGATCTTGCCAAAATGGTACTCACCAGTATTTCGCTGGCAGTTGCAGCAATACCCGAAGCTTTACCTGCTGTTATCACCATTTCGCTGGCATTGGCTGCAAGGAGGATGATTAAATTCAACAGTCTTATCAGAAAATTGCCGGCAGTAGAAACCTTGGGTTCTGTAACTTATATCTGCACGGATAAAACAGGCACTTTAACCAAAAACAAAATGCATGTAGAAGAGTTGTTTGTAAACGGGCAGCTTTATGAACGAAATCAGTTATCCACTATTAAGGAAAACGAATACGCTATTTTATTGCTGCATGCAATGGCCTTAAACAATGATGCTGTTGAAGACAATGAAAATAAATTAAAGGGCGACAGTACCGAAATTGCTTTGATGGAAGTGGCAAGAGAACAAAATATACAACCTGATACCTGGAAACGAATGGCTGAAATTGCTTTTGATTCTGATAGGAAACTGATGACGACTTTTCATGAGCACGAAAATAAAATCATTTCCTTTACCAAAGGTGCTCCTGATATTTTGTTATTACAATGTACAGATGCTGATGTGCCCGCGCTGCAAAAACAGGTAGATGTAATGGCAGCAAAAGGCCAGCGGGTATTGGGTTTTGGTTATCGTTATTGGGATACATTGCCTAAAAATCCGGAGAGTGAAACGCATGAAGCCGGTTTGCAGTTCTTAGGTCTCACGAGTATTATTGATCCTCCAAGAGAAGAAGTTGCTGAAGCAGTGGCACAATGCAAAACAGCAGGCATTATACCGGTTATGATAACCGGCGACCATCCGCTTACAGCAAAGGCCATTGCACAACGTATTGGAATTTTAAACAGCGAAAAGGATTTGGTAATTACCGGGCAGGAACTTGCGGCATTAGATGACGACAGCTTCTTAACGAAAGTAGAAAAGATAAAAGTATATGCCCGTGTATCGCCTGAACAAAAATTAAGAATTGTAAAAACACTACAACAAAAAGGTCATTATATTGCTATGACGGGAGATGGTGTGAACGATGCTCCTTCCTTAAAGAGAGCCAATATTGGTATTGCCATGGGAATAACCGGAACCGATGTTTCTAAAGAAGCGGCACATATGATTTTACTGGATGATAATTTTTCTACCATTGTAAAAGCAGTAAAGGAGGGAAGAAGAATTTATGATAACATTCTGAAGTTTATAAAATACATGATGACAACCAATTCCGGCGAGTTATGGACCTTATTGCTGGGGCCAATCATTGGCCTGCCTATTGCATTGTTGCCAATACATATTTTATGGATAAACCTAGTGTCTGATGGCTTACCCGCTATTGCATTATCGTATGAAAAAGCCGAAAAAGATATTATGAGCAGGCCACCCCGTCCACCGCAGCAGAGTGTGTTTGGCAATGGCAGGGGATTGCACATGATATGGGTGGGTATATTTATGGCAGGTATTGCTTTGTCGCTTCAGGGATGGGCTATTAGCCACGGGCTGCATTGGCAAACCATTGTGTTTAATGTTTTATGCCTGAGCCAACTTGGGCATGTAATGGCTATCCGTTCCGAAAATCAATCGTTGTTTAGTATAGGGATATTTTCCAACAAGCCGCTTATTGGGGCTGTTCTATTAGCCTTGCTGCTGCAATTTGCCATCACCTATATTCCTTTTCTTCAACCCATTTTTAAAACAGAAGCACTAACCCTTAATGAATTTATTTTAGTTGGCGCAGCTTCTTCGTTGGTGTTTTTTGCAGTAGAAATAGAAAAAATAATATCGAGAAGAAAAGCTTTTAAAAATAAAGCAGGAATGAATTAAATGCTACAGGTTTTATCAATGCTTAAAAAATAGCAAGGTTTATTCGGTGGACATACTCTGACCAAGGGCTACCCTACTACAAGCGGCTTGCTCCTGCTTTGGCAATGGGCGATGTAAAGGGAGATAAAACCATCATGGCTAATCCCCCACGGAATCCTGCAAAAAAAGCATCCCTAATAAAAATTGGAATAGCTATCGCTCTATATTCCGTAGCCATTATTTGCAGATGATCTCAGTACAGCGACTTGACCCAACGCACAGGCAACACTCTAAGCTGCGACAGAGACCTTATCCCTGGTGCGTGGTACACGCAAGATGATCTTAGCCACCGTAGGTAGCTGCCGCCGTTTGGTCTTTGACCAACGGCTATAGCCGATACCCAGCGCTTATTACAAAAATATAAAACACAACCAAAGCAAGGGCCTATGCTGCCCGTTGGTGGGGAGACCAAACGGGGGCGGTAATTATTTTTTTGCCGCTGCTGGGATCTCATTAAAGTTATAAAGATTTGGATGCTGGTTCGTGGGACAGGACCACGGCAGTGGCATAGCTAGTATGAGTACTAAAAAAATGTTACCTTTATTGGCGTTAAAATTAAATATGCCAACAATATTATTTATATACGGATGGAGATTGTTTTTTTATTCAAATGAGGGCACTGAGCCAATACATGTACATGCTGAAAAGGGAGATATGGAATGTAAATTTTGGTTAATTATTGATGAAGTTGAAATTCATGAGGCGTTTTCATTTAATTTGACACTGTCTGCAAAAAAAGAAATTAAAAAAATTATATACCAACATTTTGACTTAATTGTTGAAGCTTGGAATAATCACTTTAACTTATAAAAAAATGATAGTAGTACATAATATTGAAGCTGTTTCATTTGAAGAAAATCTAATTTGCCTCCAAATTGATGGAGAGCTAATAAAATTGCCTATTTCAAAAGTGTCCAAAAAATTGGAATTAGCAACTGATATTCAAAGAAATTTATTTACAATTTCCCCATCAGGGTATGGAATTCATTGGCCTCTTCTTGACGAAGATCTTTCGGTTGATTTTCTTATAAAAGTTGCATAATTTTTTTTGCCGCTGCTGGGATCTCATTAAAGTTATAAAGATTTCTTGCCGCCGAAGGCAGCTGCCGCCGTTTGGTCTTTGACCAACGGCTATAGCCGATACCCAACGCTTATTACAAAAATATAAAACACAACCAAAGCAAGGGAGTTGTGCTGCCCGTTGGCCAGAAGACCAGACGGGGGCGGGGGCGGTGGATAGCAGCCTCTCTTGATTTTTTGCTGCCTTTACTCTATAATAAATTTGTACCCCCTACCATGTACGTTTATAAATTTAATGGCATGATCGCCGCTTAATTTCTTGCGTAATTTAGATACCAATACATCCACATTTCTACTCATCACAACGATGCCTTCATCTTCCCAAATTTCTTTCATCAGTTTTTCCCTTTCTACGATTTGATTTATATTTTCTGCAAATATTTTTAAAGCTTTTGTTTCTTTATCGGAAAGCGTAATACTTTGATGCTCTATTTTAAGCAGATTATTGGCTGTATAAAATCTATAATTCCCTAATTGTATATAATCGTTGTTATCCAAGACTGCTGCTGCCTCCTCTTTTTTCCGAAATAGAACTTTCCTATAAAAACCAACAACAGCCAAAGGAATAATCAACAGCAAGTACCAATAGAAATTAAATGTATTTTTCTTCAAAAGTTCAATCTCAATAACATAACAACCAAGTTCCAGGGCGCGACCTCTGCAAGGTGTTAAATCGCCGGTTTGGCTATTTATTTCGAATGCAAAGACCGTTTCTTTTTGTTTACAATTCTTCAAATTCACGATATAATCGTTTGCCAGCGCATTTTTTTGAAATGTTCGTTGAACTAAATTGATGAGTGTATCTGAAATAAAACCAAAGTTATTTTGAAAGGAAAGCTGGTATTTATTGTCATTTAATTTTTTAACAGGCAGCACCCTGGAAGAAGAATCTTTAGCTGATAGCAACAACTGATGTCCTATATCACGCAAAATAACTTCTACATGATTTGCAGGAATTTCCTTTTTATTATTGATAAATGCAATAGCAAAGATTAAAACACTCGTTATTAGGATTGAAGATCCGAACAGCATAAATCGCTTCATGTGTGCAAAATAATTGATTATACCCTGGTTTTCGGTGGTTTTACAAACGTTTTACATATTTTTTACAAGTTTTTACTACTAAAAAGCTTCCCTTTAGTTGACGCCCGATAACTTTACTTTATTGTTTCACCCAATCATTATAGTCATGAAAATCTATAGCCTTGCTTTTTTGCTCCTTTTTCAATTCCCCTTTGTATTTCTAATCCAGGACAGTCAGCCAATACAAAAAACAACTAAGGCTGCAACTACAAACATCGTTTTTAAATCTACAGATGGCGGACAAACATGGCAGGACATCAGCAAAGGGCTACCTGAAAATTCAGCCGAAGTTGGTTTTTTTACAAATGAAAGCGGACTATATCTACGTGCCGGTAAAGGGACCTATCACAGCAACCCAAATTCCACCACTGCTTTTTGGCAAAAAGAGATTTTTCCTGATAACTGGACCAGCATTGCCACAGGTAAAAGTGGGATGTTTGCGTACAATTACTGGGGTCATATTGTACAAAAAATAAGTGGAACGAGTGTTTGGTCACCCGTGTACACAAATTTTAAAAGTAATATACGCACGGTTTTTGAAACTGCCGGAGGCACTGTTTTCATCGGCTTCGACAACGGTCTTTATAAATCTACTGACAATGGAAAAACTTGGAAACATGTACAAGTTGGGGGCTGGGTAATCAAAATGGTAGAGCAGAGCGGTGCACTGGTAGCGACCAGCATGAGCGGAATAATACAATCGACCGATGATGGTGAAAACTGGTCGGTGGTGATCAGTGAGGGCGGCGTGGGCATCGATGTAGCACCCATCAAAGGAGGATTCGCTGCTATTACTTACAATACAGCGTCGGAGACCAGGCGGGTGCGCAGATCCTACGACGGCGGAAAAACCTGGCAGCCCATTGATGCCGGCCTGCCGCCAAGTTCCTCCATTTCCTCCATTGTGCAGGTGGGTGAAAACTTATTTTGTGGTCATCCTGCCGGCATTTACCGATCATCAGACAAGGGAAAAACATGGAAACTGTTGCTTCCTGCTGTAGAAAATAAGGTCTTCCATTTATCTGTTTCAGGCAACGTAATTTATGCTATACCTACAAATGGAGGATGTTGAAAGAGGTGACTCGTCCTAAAAAAAGCTTACAGGTTAAATTAATAATCCTGCAATGACTTTACAGGTTTTTTGTTTGTTTCAATTTCAAAGCTACCATATTTTTTATAATAGTTTTTCCAAAGTCTTTGATGATCTGCCTTATTTTCTTGATGTAC
>CANNJE010000078.1 GCA_947504605.1 Chitinophagaceae bacterium | reverse complement strand
TTTTTAATTAAATTTTCAACGGCAGCACCACCATCACTACTGAATTCTTTGGTGATTCGGTTGGCAACAATAGCGCTCAACGATAAGCAATGGTGACCTAATACTTTCCCCATACCATAAAGGGCAGAGGTTTCCATTTCAAAATTACTTATCCGGTGTTGTCCAAAAGTAAATGTGGTAAGTCTGTCTATCAATTGCGGCTGAGTAAGCCCCATTCTAAGCACACGTCCCTGGGGGCCATAAAAGCCCGGACAGGTAACGGTAATGCCCTGGTGAAACCCACCCACAAATTCTTTAAGTAAACTTACCCCTGCGCCTGTAATGTATGGTGCAGTGATTCCCTGGTGTATTTGTGTATGTGTATTAAATGAATGGAGTAGTTGGTTTTCTTCTTGATTGCGCTCGTGTTTATAAAAATTCATCAGGTTATCAAGGCCAAGACCGTGGGTACTGGCAACAAAGCTATCCACAGGTATTTCTTCCTGCAATGACCCGGATGTTCCTACCCGTATGATATTTAAAGAGGTAAGTTTATCCTTTATAGTCCTTGTTTTTAGATCAATATTTACCAATGCATCTAGTTCATTCATTACAATATCAATATTGTCGGGGCCTATACCGGTACTGGTAACAGAAATTCTTTTTTTGCCAATATAGCCGGTATGTGTCATAAACTCTCTGTGTTGATTTTTAAACTCAATACTGTCAAAATATTTACTTACTTCCTTTACACGGTCTGGATCTCCCACGGTAATAATATTATGTGCAATCTCTTCAGGCCTGCAGTTTACATGATAAATGGCTCCACGGTCGTTGATTATTAATTCCGATGCTGCTATACTGCTCATAAAAAATATTTTTTGAATGCCGAATTTCGTACATACTAATTACAATTTCTAATAAAAAATTTCCCTATTTTTGCAATCTCAATTTTAAAACGTCCTTATTGTTTTAAATAGAGAATATTAACGGTCCTGTAGCCGAGTGGCTAGGCAAAGCTCTGCAAAAGCTTCTACACCAGTTCGAATCTGGTCGGGACCTCCAAAAACAAAGCCTGTAAGGATTTCCTTATAGGCTTTAATATTTTAAGTATATGAAATATAGCAAATGGATTGGGATGGCAGCCTGCATTTTATTAATTGCAGTTTGTTTTATGCCCTGGACCTATCATGCAGATGTGCAAAAGAATTTTACGGGATTTTTCTCTCAAAATGATGCTTATGGGAAACCCGGTAAGTTTTTCGTTTTCTTTTCCATTATAGCTTTTGGGTTAATTGTATTGCAAAAGGTATGGGCGCAAAGGATACATCTTTTTTTTGCAGGTGTAATGCTTGCCTATGCCATTAAAACATATATTTTATACACATCCTGCTACAACGCTTATTGTCCGGATAAAAAAGCAGGCATATTTCTAATGCTTGGATTGACCTTGGTAATTTTTGCTAGTTCGCTTTTCCCGGATATTAAAATTGATACTGGCAAGAAAGAAAAATAGTTATTAAAAAAGGTTGCCATCTAATCGGCAACCTTTTTTAATAACTTAATATACTATCATTTTTTCACTTCCTTTGCCCATGCATCTTTTAAAGTAACCGTACGGTTAAATACCAATTTTTCGGAACTGGAATCTTTGTCTAAACAGAAATATCCTTTGCGCAAAAACTGGTAACGGTTTTCTGTAGTTGCATTTTGTAAGGAAGGTTCTATAAATGCATAAATGATTTGTAAAGAATCAGGATTGATATAGTCTTTAAAATCACCTTCTTCGCTTGAAGGGTTTTCTACTTTAAATAAGCGGTCATATAAACGAACCTCAGCACTGATAGCCTGTGCGGCACTTACCCAATGTATGGTTCCCTTCACTTTTATTTCACTGGTATCGCTTCCACTTTTACTTTCAGGAAAATAAGTACACTGTATTTCTATAACGGTTCCATTTTCATCTTTTATAAAATGGTCACATCTTACAATGTATGCACTCTTTAAGCGTACCATTGCGCCCGGAGCCAGCCTGAACCATTTTTTTGCCGGCTCTTCCATAAAGTCTTCTCTTTCTATCCAAAGTTCTTTACTGAAAGGGATGGCCCGTGTACCGTAGGCTTCATCCGGTCCATTTTCACTAATTAGGTCTTCTGTTTTATCATCCTCATAGTTGGTAATAACGAGCTTTACAGGGTCTAGCACAGCCATTACTCTTAAGGCAGTATTGTTAAGGTCTTCTCTTAAGCAAAATTCCAGCAGACTGAAATCAACAATGTTTTCTCTTTTTGCAATACCAATGGTATCACAAAACTTGCGGATACTTTGCGGAGTAAAACCTCTGCGACGCATACCACTTATTGTTGGCATCCGTGGATCGTCCCAGCCATTTACATGCTTATCATTTACCAATTGCAGTAATTTGCGTTTGCTCATTACCGTGTAAGAAAGATTCCTGCGTGCAAACTCATATTGATGTGATGGGAAAATCTCCAATTTTTCTATCAGCCAATCGTACAATTCTCTGTGAGGAATAAATTCTAATGTGCAAATAGAGTGTGTGATATTTTCTATACTATCGCTTTGTCCGTGTGCAAAATCATACATGGGGTAGATACACCACTTATCGCCTGTTCTGTGATGATGGGCATGTTTAATGCGGTATAATAAAGGATCCCGCATCAGCATATTAGTATGCGCCATATCTATTTTAGCCCTAAGGGTTCTAGTACCATCTTCAAATTCGCCGTTTTTCATTCGCTCAAAAAGATCCAAATTTTCATCCATACTGCGGCTTCGGTAAGAACTGTCTGTACCGGGTTCTGTAGGACTGCCTTTTAAGGAGGCTATTTCTTCTGAAGTTGAATCATCTACATACGCTAACCCTTTACGAATAAGGGTTATAGCAAAATTATATAATTCATCAAAATAGTCGGAAGCATACAATTCGTTTTTCCATTCAAAACCAAGCCATTTAATGTCTTCTTTGATGCTGTCTACATACTCGGTGTCTTCCGTAACCGGATTCGTATCATCAAACCTGAGATTGGTATAACCTGGGTATTTTTTTGTGAGACCAAAATTGAGGCAAATGCTCGTGGCATGTCCCATATGCAGGTAGCCATTGGGTTCTGGCGGAAAACGGGTAACAATAGATTGGTATTTTCCTGCTGCCAGATCCGCTTCAATAATTTCTTCTATAAAATTCAGACTTTTTTCTTCGCTCATAATTTTGGAATAAATGCAAATTTACGACTTAAGCTTTTATTAATTAATATTCTGTAAAAAACGAAACCTGTGAAAAGCTCCACAGGTTTCGTTAAATAAGTTTATTTCTGATTAGGCAGCTCCCATTTTTTTAAGATAGGCAGCATGTGAAACAATTGCCTGTCTCATTTTTTGATATTCATTGTATTTAACATCAAATTCCTGACAGGTTTTTTTGATGATCTTACTAATAGCAGGGTAGTGAACATGAGATACTTTTGGAAACAGGTGATGTTCTACCTGGAAATTTAATCCTCCAACCAGCCATGAGATTAGTTTGTTTTTTGTAGCAAAATTTGCAGTGGTCTCCAATTGATGAATGGCCCACTCATTTTCAATATCATTGGTGCCTGCTGTAGGTGTTGGAAATGAAGTTTGCTCTACTGTATGCGCTAACTGAAATACAATGCTCAGAACAAATCCGGCAAACATGCTCAGTGTTAAAAATCCAACCAACCAGTAAACAAAACCCATTGTATAAATAGGCAGCGCAACCATCATAATCAGGTAGCCTGCTTTTGCAATCCAAAAGGCAAAATGATCAAAACTACTCATCTTTTTAATCGGCACTTCACCCACTTTTTTGGTAAAATACTTTTTATAGTCGGTCATGAAAACCCAAATGATTAATAATAAAGTATACAGGAACCAAACATAAATATGCTGGTAACGGTGAATTTTATATTTTTTTTGCGTTTCACACATTCTTAGCATTGGCTTGATTTCAATATCATCATCAATTCCGTCAATATTGGTATAAGTATGATGAATAATATTGTGTTTGTTATTCCACATTATTCCGCTGGCTCCCAATGCGTTAACAGAATAAGCTGCAATTTTATTCCATACTTTACTTTTGCTAAAACTGCCATGGCCTCCATCGTGCATCACATTAAATCCGATTGCAGCGGTAAGTCCTCCCATTAGCAAGGCTTCAATAAAAGCTACCCAACCAACCGGAGTAAAAAATACAACATGTACATATAAAGCAATGTATAATGACCAAAACAGGATGGCCTTAAAATAAAGACTCCAGTTTCCTGTGGCTGATTTTTTGGTTTCTTCGAAATAATTATTTACCCTTTTCTTTAACTCCTGGTGGAAGTTGGAAGCCTGTTGATTCCTGAATTTGGGCGTAACAAATGTGCTCATATTTTTAAGTATTTTCTTTAATTAAAACATCTAAGGAACGTATTCCTATCATTTTTTCTGAACAAAAACCTTCGGCATATTTTACACCTATCATTTTGCCAAACATTTTAGAACGATTGATAACAGCTTCTAAAAAATCGGGAGTAGAAATATAGGTTTGAGGCTCTTTCAGGTTGGGATTGTGAAACTGGGTTGTATATGCTTTTATTGATTCAAGTTTTGCTTCAAATACATCTGAAATATCTACAACAAATTGAGGTTGTAGATATCTATCCCCTATATAATGAAAAACATATTTAGGTCTCCAGGCTTCTTGCGCTAAACCATTATCAAAAGTTTCTATTTTTCTTAGTCCTGATAAAAATGCTGCATCTGCAACCAATTTGGCACTTCTGCCATGATCCGGATGTCTGTCTTCAATTGCATTACACAAAATAATCTCAGGCTTGTACTTTCTAATAGCTTCTATTATTTTTAACTGATGAGCTTTATCATTCTGAAAAAATCCATCTGCCATCAACAAGTTTTCTCTTATATCTACACCTAAAATTTTGGCTGCATGTGTTGCTTCTGTTTTGCGGGTTTCAGCAGTTCCTCGTGTTCCTAATTCCCCTTGTGTCAGATCGATAATGCCTGTCTTTTTACCATTCTTTTTTTCTACCAATAGGACACCTCCACAACTCAATTCTACATCATCCGGGTGAACACCTATTGCCAACACATCTAACTTCATAAATTTTACTATTTATACTTCGGCGCAATTTACACTTTTAAGGGCAAAACAATTGATAATAGATGTCTACAGTTTATAGAATTTGTGGATAATAGGAAGTGTTACATATCCACCATTTTTACAATAGGTTTTTGAATGTCTTGATAACCATACATCCGTTGCACTTCTTTTACAAATTTTTCAATCAAAATATCCTCATTTCGGGCATCGTACGACTGCTTTAAATTACTGTTAAAGAAAAATGCGACTGTCTGGTAAACCCTTGCATTAAAACCTCCTCTATATTCTTTGATGATCTCGTAGCAGTTATTGCCTGTTTCCCGATTGATGAGTTTCATGAGTACTTTGCCCTGATATATTGAAAGGTCGGTAAGGGGAGTCGTAAATTCTTTTTTAAGTTCTTTTTCCCTGGACTGGATATAATTTTTTCTTGCTGCTTTAATAGATATACGTTCCAGCTTTGCATTGATATCATTCATAATTATTCCAGCCCTTCTTGCAAAAGGATACGTTACATATACTGCATTACGAAGCCGGTTGTATTTTGCCCGGTCGTTCATCTGCGCTTCTGTAAGTGTAGCATATAGAAATATATTTTCCAGGGTCTTGGCTTCAATTGTGTCGCCATTGTACACTACGGCCTGGGTAAATATAGTATCGTTTAAACCATGATTTGATTGTGCAAAGGTTTGACCGCCCTGTCCTGAGAGGGCAAGAATCAATAGGAATATTATTTTCCAGCAATGATGTTTGATCACAATTTTCATCAAAGTAAAATTACAGTATCTGGTTTATTGCTTAATACCGGTAATGCTATTAAAGTAACCTTAAAATAAGATACCATATAACGACCTTCAATAGAAACAAATTGCTGCTTTCTAAAAGTAAATATCCCCGAAAATTGATTCGGGGATACAAAAAATATGCTATAAATGCTTTTGCAATCTATGCGTTTGCAAAAAGGAACATATAGACCAGGGAAATTGTTAGCAATATTAAGGTAACAGCAGTTTGCGTATTTGAGAATTTACCTCTTTGCACCATACTTACAATTAGTCCCAGAGCCATAACAATCAGACCCAGCCAAACAAGATTTATATAAGGGAAAACATAGGTTTTAACTGTAACAAAATCTATGAGTTTATCTGATTCTTTTATTCCAAGTTTGATATTGTGATTGTCACTAACTCCTGCAAAACTCAGGTAGAGATTTTGTGCATATAAGGTATCATCCTTATGTATAATGCCCAATGAATCTACTTCAATTAATGGCATCGCAGCATACTTTACTTTGTCTTTGCTTACAACAGTAATGTCTGCCATCAATGCTAATTTAGATTCATCGTACTGATAACGGCTGTTGTTTGGATTTTTTTCTACTTTATTTAAAATCATGTATCCATTACTGTAAAATGCAGTATCACCTTCATGCAGATCTACTATTTTAAACTGTGCAGTATCTATCTCTTTTTGGTCGTTGAGCGCAAATGATATATAGGTGTAAATGTCCTTTGTGAAATAAGATTTGGTGTCAGGGTTACTGCTCATGTTATTATCTTTCATGAGGTACACATCCGGTTTCACAATAAAATGTTCTTTTACAAGATTGTTTTTATCCTTTCTCTCAAAATTTAATTGATAGAATTTTCTTCCGCTTTCGTGACCTGCAGAATCCTTTTGATAAGTAACTTCATAGGGGCCCATCCTTGTAGGCACATCTCTAACAAGTGTAAGATTTTCTTTTGGATCATCTTTTTGTTTTGTCATAGGATCTGTACCTGCTGCAAAATTGATTCCATTAACCAGACTGCTGCTAATAACTTCCTTATTACCTGATGAAATAAGCATTCCTATTAACATCAATGCAAAACCCGCATGTGCAATTGAAGCACCTCCGCTCAGGGCTTTGCCTTTTAATACAGTCCAGATATACATCGCATTAGCTATCAAAGAATAAATGGCTGCAAATAAGGCAACATAAATAGCTCCGAGGAAACCGGCTCCCTGTTTGTAATAAGTAATTGGGTAAATGATGGCAATTGTTACAGTAATAACGGCAGCAATCAATGTAGGCCATACAATTTTTTTGAACAGATATGCTTTGCCGGTAGTCTTGTATTTTAAATATTGAGTAATGGCAGTGAGCAATCCAATAATAATAGCAATTAAAGCGGCCACTTTATTATAAGAGAATTCAACATCTTCGGGAGGTGCTATTTTGGTTCCGAATGCAAAGTTGATAACAGGAACAGAAGTTTTTGCACTGATAAATATAGCACTAAGAAAAAATACCAGCGACCCGATAAACATCCAGAACTCGCGGGAATTTGTATTCTCTTCTTTTTGTATTGTTGGAATTTTTTTATAATTCACAAAAAACATAAGGAGGGCAGGTACGGTAAAAATAAGTACAAACATTCCGATCATTATATTAATCGCTTTACCCGCTTCTGTAAAAGAGTGAACAGAAGTATCACCCAGTACCCCTGTGCGGGTTAGGAAAGTAGAGTAGAGTACAAAACAAAAACTCAAGAAAGCAAATAAATAAGTAGCTCTCAATGAATGGCCGGTTGCTCTGTAAATTAGCATGGTGTGTAATCCTGCTATTAAAATTAACCATGGTACCAGCGATGCATTTTCTACAGGATCCCATGCCCAGTATCCACCAAAGCTTAATGATTCGTATGCCCATTTTCCACCCATCATAATACCTACACCCAATATGCATGCACTCATCAAAGTCCAAGGTAGTGCCGGTTTTACCCAATCTCCAAAACGTTTGGTAAGAATACCTCCATAGGCAAAACCAAAAGGTATAATGGTAGAAGCAAATCCAAGAAATAAAACAGGGGGATGTATTACCATCCAATAATTACGTAGAAGTATATTTAACCCCATGCCATCTTTAATGAAAGACAGATAATTGGGCTGGCTAAAAATAGGAGCAGCTATTTCATTTCTGGTAAGGGTAAATAAACTGTTTCCAATGCGAACATCAAATACATAAATACCCAGAATCATGAGTAATAAAAAGAACTGTGCAAGACTGATAACGGTAAGCAAATAAGGTTCCCAATCAGCAACCATAGCAGTCTTCCGCTTAAGAATGATTAAACTCCCAAGTACACTGTGGCAAATTGCCCATAATAAAAAGCTGCCTTCCTGACCTTCCCAAATACAAGCCAGCAGGTATTTGCTTTCCAATTCTTTGGATGCATGTTTATAAGCATACATATATTCGTAAAGATGGTTGGAGCAGATATAAAATACGATTGCAAAAACCGCCACTACGCCAATAACTTGAACGAAGAAGAGCCCACGGGCATATTTAAGCCACAGTTCTTTTATAAGGGGATCTTTTTTTACAGATGCCATAATAAAAAAAATCGTAGCCAGTAAAGAGGCAAAAAAAGACAGTATTATAAAGAAATGACCGATCTGGCCAGGCAATAGATGTTCTCCGATAAAATTCATTACAACAATATTGGGTTAGCAAAAATTAAAAACTGGTTGTGGTTTCTGATACGCTTTTTTGAAGTTGTTCTTTACTGTCTTTGTATTTACTAGGACATTTAAGTAAAATGTCTTTACATTCAAAATGGTCAGCTTCCATTTTACCTTTCATAACGATTCGCTCGCTTTTTTCAAGATCAGTTGGTTTGCTATTGCGATAAATAACTTTTGTTTGACCACCCAAACTATCTACTGCATAAAAGGACAAATAATTGGGGTTTTTAATAGGATCGTATTCAATAGGCTGAGTCTTGTCTAATTTAGCAATCAGATGTACAAATTTTCCTTGTTTCTTTTTGGCTGAATGAACAGTGTCATAAGTAGAAAAGTCAACAGAATAGGCTAATAATCCAACGATTATTGCAGCGATTCCAACTAGGATAATGATATGCGTTTTTTTCATATTGAGTTGAGTGATTTATTTGATATGATTAGTAGTAGCCCACTTACGAATTGCAAAATTATAATTAATTCAAGAGCAAACTTTAACCCTTATTATAAAATTTATACAAAGTTAATTTAAAACAGGGAGGGTAAAGAATATAAAACTTGATTATTATCAGCAACTAAAATGTTTTTTTGCAGTTATATTTGCAAAAATTTATCAATTCAAAGTCATGTTAGACCTGTCTAATTACAACCCAAACTCGGTTGGAAACCCTGATAACAATATTTTTGGACTCCCTACAACTGAAGCGGATGCAAGATTGGTAATATTGCCTGTGCCCTGGGAAGTTACGGTAAGTTACAATGCAGGTACTGCAAGAGCGCCGGAACATGTTTTAAATGCAAGTTTGCAGGTAGATTTGTTTGATCCCGAAATTAAAGATGCGTGGAAAGAAGGGTTTTACATGCGACCAGTAGATAAAAAGGTGCTAACCAAAAGCGATTACCTACGCAAAGAAGCAGAGTTATACATTAATTATATCTCTCATGGAGAAATAGTAGCCGAGAATAAGTTTATGTGTAAATCGCTTAAAGAGATCAATGCCGGTAGTCTTTTTCTAAATAGCTGGGTTTATGATCAAACGAAGGAACTGATGAATAATGGCAAACTCGTTGGTTTGCTGGGCGGAGATCACAGTACCCCTTTTGGATATATAAAAGCAATAGCAGAAAAATATCCTGATTTTGCTATTCTTCAGATAGATGCGCATTGCGACCTTAGAGATGCTTATGAAGGATTTACCTATTCTCATGCATCTATTATGTTTAATGTGCTGAGAGAAATTGATGCGGTAAAAAAAATTGTACAGGTTGGCATCAGAGATTTTTGTGATGAGGAATTGGAAGTAGTTCAAAAAAGCGAAGGCCGTGTTGTGACTTATTTTGATAAGATCATTAAAGAAAGACAATATGAGGGGGAGACCTGGAAAAGTATTGTAGACGAGATTGTTGCGCTTTTGCCAGACCATGTGTTTATAAGTTTTGATATAGATGGCTTAGATCCTAAACTTTGTCCGAATACCGGAACCCCGGTTCCAGGAGGGTTTGAATCAGAGCAAATATTTTACATGATGAAAAAACTGCACCAATCAGGAAAAAAAATAATAGGCTTTGACCTAAATGAAGTTGGTGTAAGTAATAATGAGTGGGACGAAAATGTGGCTGCAAGAATTCTATATAAATTATGTAGTCTCATCATAGCAACCAATCCGGCATGATCAATAACTTTAGCATAGAAATTCCTAATGAAAAAGCGACCACCTATAAAGTGGTCACTTTTATTATAGCAGTTATCAATTTAATTGCATTTGCATACTTCCTTTTTTATTCAAGCCAAAGCCATCTGAAAAATCTGATCATTATAGGTTTTGTAATAAGTGTTTTAGGACTCTTGCTTTTTATTGTAAAACAGTACAGTAGCCATATATCATCCTTTAGGGTTGAAATAGCTTTTATAATTTGTGCAACTGTTTGGCTATTTTCCGGAACCTTTTTACTTGGATTTTTATTGTTAGTATTTGCAGTTTTTGGTTTGATCACCAATAAAAAACCAGTAATACATTTTACGCAGGAGGGAATTCGATACCCTTCTTTCCCCGAAAAATATTTTAAATGGGAGATCGTAGATTTTGTGATTTTAAAGGATGATATTCTTTCCATTGAATTAAAAGATAACAGGCTTTTTCAATTTTCACTCGATAAAAATATTGCAGCAGCTATTGATTCCGCTGTGTTTAATAATTTTTGTAAAATGATGGCTGAAGTAAAGCAGGGGTGAGCAATGAATGATTAATAATAGGATTCCGAATTTTGGTAGCTTTTCCGATTTCAGGAGAATAAAATGAATCAATTTAAAAAACTAATTTTGCAATTATGCAGCAACTTACAAATTCTCCTTTCCTTTTATATTCCGATGGTAATGGAAATATTTTTGAAGATACCAGCCTTTATGTTACAGGGCGCAGTGGCTGGGACGCTTTACCCATTCCTTTAGAAGAATGGATTGATTTACCTTCCGGAGGTCAACTCTATGAATTGCCTGGTAGAAGAGGAATTGGTATTGATGCTGAAACCGGCGAAATGCGTATTTGTGAATTGGGATGGGCTGTAGCAGCATTTATTCCTCCTGCACATACTGGTTTGTATATGGCTGCATATGAAACCAAGCAAGATGCTCCAACACTGCCTTTATTTTGTTATACAGCTGCTGGATGGTTAGATGATAAAATTTATGTTCCTGCAGTAAGAATTGAAAAAGATATTCGCCAGGAATGCGAAGGTTATGATGATGATGAAATAGAAAATGGTGCTGCCAATCTTTTAGAAGCTTACCCGCATAACCGTTTGGTGCAGCATTTAATGGAAAACTGTTGTATGACCTATACCTGTCCGGCGGCCCGAAATCTGGCTTTAAGCAGGTGGGAGTGTCCGGTTCCTACATCTCCGGCATGTAATGCCAACTGCATTGGTTGTATCAGTTTTCAGCCTGTAGAAGAAACCATTGTAAGTACACAAGACCGATTGAGTTTTAGGCCAACAGCAGAAGAAATTGTAGAGTTTACAGTACCTCATCTTGAAACAGCACCCTTTCCGTTAATTAGTTTTGGACAAGGCTGCGAGGGAGAACCTTTGCTGATGTGGGAGACCATCAGGGATTCTATTGTTGAAATTCGCAAGCATACTCAAAAAGGAAATATAAATATCAATACCAATGGAAGCAAGCCCGATGCCGTAAAAGCTTTGTGTGAAGTAGGTTTAAACAGCATCAGGGTAAGCATCAACTCGGCCCGTGAACATATTTATACACCTTACTATCGCCCTAATAATTATGTATTTGCCGATCTTTTGGAAAGTTTAAAAATTGTAAGAAGTTATGGTGGGTGGACCAGTCTTAATTATTTTGTTTTTCCGGGTATGACAGATAGTATTGAAGAGTATGAGGCCTTAAGAAAATTAATTAGAGAAACGGATCTTTGTATGATCCAATGGCGCAATTTTAATATCGATCCCGATTGGTATTTGGGCAAAATATCCGTAACAGAAACAGGGGAGTGTATGGGCGTAAAACAAATGATGGAACTTATTCGAGAAGAATTTCCAAATCTAAAATTTGGTTATTTTAATCCTTCAATGGAAAGGATCAAAGGAAATTTTGAAGAAGACTTTGCACACTAGTATTTATAGAACAATCGTATGTAAATACTATGCTCTGTAGATTCTTCCCAATCTTTGTAAGCCCTTGGTCTGTAAAGAAAATTTCCATCCTCTGTACCTATATAACAGAGCGAACAGCTGCCATTATTTACACTGTTGCAATAGAGTGTTTCAAATCCAATAAAAATGTATTTATTTTTTTTGATGATAACCTCATAGGGCCTGAGGTCGAATTCAGAAAACTTATCATCAAATGACAACCTGTTTGCTACAATGGAAATACTATCATTAAGTAGGTCCATGTCTGGGAGTCCATTTCTGAGATCTCTAACATGCTAACGGATCACACAGGTATCGCATTGATTGTTTATTTTAAACCGTACTTTTTCCAGTTTGAAGTCATTACTGTTAACATAAAGTATCCGTCCAATTTCACCCCCGGTTTTTTTTGTATACCAGCTTCTGAAAAAGCCGCTGACTTCCGATTTAGAGCCTTCCGATGATTCTACGCTATAAGATTTTAAAATTAAATTTTCCAATTCCCTTGGATCTGTTTTGAGAAAGAACGTGTTTTGGTTAACAGCTTCTGTTACGGGTATTTTTAATGTTTTAAAACCAATGTATGAAAAAACAAGCGTATCAGCTTTTCGAATCTTTTCAATTTGCAGTTCAAA
>CANNJE010000077.1 GCA_947504605.1 Chitinophagaceae bacterium | reverse complement strand
CTCTCCAATTATTATTGTTATAATAATTGGAGTAAACTTAAAATACCCCAAACTGAGAAAAGATACCCAAGATCTTAAATTAGGTATTGTGTCAACTTATTTCTTTAAAATATTTTCATAGTATAATTTGTGGCGCAATTACTTTTTTATATGTTGAATTAATGAGTATAATCAAGTTAAAGCTTGATGCTGGTCACCTGCAAAGTATAAAAGAAAGCATAAATTGAAATGTATTTCTTTAATTAAAATACTAGGAACGTTTATACTTAATTGAAGTTGTAAAATAATATATGACAATTTGATGCTAAAAAGAAAAAAACAAGCTGTATCAGCATACAGTAACTTTAATACAATTGAATTTGTAAATGGCGGAAAATCATATTTTGATTTACTTATCAAACTTATTAATCAATCTGTTCATAGTATTCATCTTCAAACTTACATTTTTGATCACGATGAAACTGGGTTAATAATTTCAAGCGCTTTAATTGCGGCTTCTAAAAGAGGGGTCCAAGTATATCTTTTGGTTGATGGATATGCATCACAGGGACTTTCTAAAAAATTAATCAAACAATTTAAAGAAGTAGGGATTCATTTTCGTTTTTTCGAACCCATTTTTAAAAGCAAGCATTTTTATTTTGGCAGAAGATTACATCATAAAATATTTGTTTCTGATGAAAAATATGCTATTGTAAGTGGAAGAAATATAGCAGATCGGTATAATGATTTGCCAGGGAAGATGGCATGGCTTGATTTTGGATTGTTTGTTGAAGGCAATAGTGTAAAAGAAATTTGCATATTATGCTGGAAGACCTGGAAGGGATTTCCTGTAAAAATGGAAATAACTCCCTGCGAAAAAAATGAAGGGTCATTTGATTTTAAAAGTAAGGAGTTGGTAGATATCAGGATGAGGCGCAATGATTGGGTAAGAAGAAAAAAAGAAATCTCGGCCACTTACATAGAAATGATTAGAAATGCTCAATCGCATATTACAATTATATGTAGCTATTTTTTACCTGGAAAAATTATCAGAAAGCTCCTCAAAGCTGCAACAGAACGTGGAGTAAAAATAAAACTTATTACAGCCGGACCATCCGATGTTATGGTAGCGAAACGTGCAGAAAGATGGATGTATGACTGGCTACTACGGAATAAGATTGAAATATATGAATATCAACCTACTGTATTACATGCTAAAGTTGCTGTTTGCGACAGTAAGTGGTTTACTATTGGTTCTTATAATGTTAATAATATAAGTGCCTATGCAAGTATTGAGTTAAATCTGGATATTCGAAATGATAATTTTTCCGGCAAAATGGAACTAATACTTGATAATATTATTAAGGATGATTGTATTCCTATAACTGTAGAAGAACTTACTCATTCCAAAAATATAATTAAACAGTTTATCCGCTGGTGTAGCTACCAGTTTATACGCCTTTCATTTTTTCTGTTTACATTTTACTACAAACAGATCAGTTAACATTTTTTTAAAAAAATATTGTTATTACTGATAAAAATTCTTGACGCAATTAAAATATATTGATTAATATCAGGATTTATAATGATAATAGTTCTCTTATTGAACTGATTGCAATGATACCTTTATGATGAGATATTAAATCTAAAAAATACAGTAGTGTTTCCTGCTGTTATTCATCATAATTCAAAAATCAGTGTAAAATGCCACTGCCTACTTTAAAAGAATTAAAATCTGAAAGTGAAAGTTTAAAGCAATTGCTTGGTTGGATTATGGATGAGAATGCAGGTCTAAAATACAGGCTTTCAGAAGTACTTAAAGAAAAGTTTGATAAAATAATGTTGATTAAGGTAGAGGATTATCAGAGCTATTTTATACAAGAGGATGAGCTAATTGGATTATTTAGAAATGATATAGCATTATTAGATAAAAAAATATTGACGATAGACCTTAATGATAAAAAGAGTATAAAATTAATTGATAAAAAATTAAAAATATTGCGTAATAATATTGCCACAGTTCAACATAAGTTCAGTCAGTTAAAGGTTGATTTTACTAATTATCTTACGAGTAATAGCTTAAACTGGAAAACTGCTGTTTAATAAAAATCAGTAGACCACTTTGCTTATTTTCTTTTAATTCAATAACTGCCTTAGTCTTGTTTTGCTCAAAATTTTAATATTCCCGTCCTTTTTTATATCAATGAGATTTTCGCTTTTAAAATCACTAAGCGTTCTGATTAAAGATTCCTTGGCTGTGCCTGCAATTGTAGCTAGACTTTCTCTATTGATATCAATTATATAGTTTTCCTCCACCTTTCCATATTTTTCCTGTAATATTAAAAGAGCATCGGCCACTTTTTTACGAAGTGAATTATAGGCAAGATTTAATAAATGATTTTCCTTTTCGGAAATATTTTTTGCCAGTATTTTAATAAAATTTTGAGCTACTTCATTATTATTATGTATGAGTTCATCGAAATCTTCTTTGGGAATCAGCGCCAGTTCTGTATCTTCCATTGCTTCAGCAGAATCTTTATAAACTTCTCCTGCCAATAATGCAACGTATCCAAGAAAGTCTCCCTGATTAAATAAATCTGTTACTAGTTCTTTTCCATCCTCATTAGATTTATACACTTTTACTTTTCCTTTTAGTACATAGAACAGCCTGTTAGGATGATTGCCTTCGGTATATACAATTTGCTTTTTTTTGTATTTGTTGATATTGCGATCTTCCGTAAGTGAATGCAGTACATCGATGCCTAAAGAATTTTTTAAAATATGATTGAATCCTTCAGATGAATGAGTGAAATCATCTTTTAGCAATTCGATTTTTTTTAGCCTGCTATCTACAGCATTAAGCAATTCTGTTCCTGTAAATGGTTTGGTAATATAGTCGTCGGCCCCCATTTCCATCCCTTTGCGAAAATCGTTTCTTTCTGTTTTGGCAGTTAAAAATATGAAGGGTGTATTTTTTATTGAATCATTTTTATGTACAGCATGTAATACTCCATACCCATCCAATAAAGGCATCATGATATCACAAATTATTAAGTCGGGACAAAATTCAAGGGCTTTCTCTAATCCACTTTTTCCATCCTCTGCAACGATTACTTTGTAATTTGAAAGGCTCAGAATTTCTGTAGTGTTTTGGCGTATATCGTCATTGTCTTCAATAAGCAATATTGTTTTCATAATGGCTAGTTTATTAAATTGAAGATACTACAAAAATGTTTTTTTTTGAAAGCACTCATTTATTTTAATCTGCTCCTTAATTCTTTTTACTAATATCTTACAATGTTTCCTTGTTGGTTGTGATGAGCATCATTAAAATTTATGAGAATTATCAGGAAAGTGATTGGGTCCTGAATGATTTTTGTTTAAATGAAAATTGAAAACAGGGTTTTAATCAAAGCATATGTTCCTATGCTTAGTAAAAACTTTGAAGCGATTCAGACAAATCAAAAAGGTACATTTTTCGGATAAGGTTCTATTTATTTTGAAGTTTAGCTTTTTGCTGTTTTCTGAAATAACCCCGGAATAAAAAATTATGTTTTAAGGCTTCCATATTTTGATTAAATCCATCAGTGCCTTTTTGAATATTATCGAGACTGTTATTTAATTTATGAACAACCATGGAATCTTTTAAGAGGGTATGAATAGTTCCTTTGCCATTAGATACATCTCTCTGAATACCTGCTATCAAATTATTCAATTCTATTGTTATAGAATCGGCTTCATTACTTACTTCATTTATTTTCAGAATAGCATCATTTAGATTTTGTGCAATTGCAGAATCCATCAAGAGTTTACCTACCGACCCCTTGCCATTTTTTACATTAGCAACTATCGTCTGTAAATCGTTAGTCATTTTTGTAGCTCTTTGTGTGGCTATTCTAATATTGGCAACTGCTATTCTAAGCTCTTTAGGAATTGTTTCGTCATCAAGTAAATTCCATAAGCCGCTGCTGTTGTTGAGGTGTTGTACTGTTTTCTTTAATTCAGCAGCAATGATGGCAACATCCTTATTAGTTTTATTAAGTGTTTGGAGAATCTCATCTGTGCTGATCATTTTTTTTGAAGGTAATAAATCTCCCTCGGTTGCATACGCTTCAACTTGTTTTACAGCAACTATATTCAAGACTTTATTGCCAACAATACCATCCGTAGCAATAGATGCAAGTGCATTCTTTCTAATAATATTTTCCATTTTAGTATCAATCATCATTGTTATTTCTATCGTGGTATCATTAATAATCTCAATTTTTTTTACAGTTCCGGCTTGTATACCTGCAAACCTGACATTATTACCTGGTACAAGTCCCTGTATATTTTCAAATCTTGCTTTTAAAATATAGGAAGAACCAAAAAGGCTTCTGTTTTTTCCAATCATATATAATAACAGAACGAGGAATATTAAGCCTCCCATAACAAAGAATCCTAATTTCACGCTGTTTATAATTCGTTTTGCCATAACTATATTATTCAAAAAATTGTTTCACTTTAGGGTCTGTACTTTTCTTGAGATGCTCGTAACTGCCACTAATATAACAGCACCCATCAATAAGCATTAATACCCTGTTGCTTGCCATTTTTACAACATTCATATCATGTGAAATAATCAATGAAGTTGTATTGTATTTGGTTTGTATCTCTATCATTAAATCTATTATTTCTTTTGCTGTAATGCTATCCAATCCTGTTGTTGGTTCATCATATAAAATAATTTCAGGTTTTAGAATGAGGGTGCGGGCCAACGCTATTCTCTTTCTCATTCCGCCTGACAATTCTATTGGCATCATATCGATGGTATGAGCCAGTCCTACATCTTCAAGAGCTTCCAGAAGCATAGCATTTACTTCTTCCTGCGACACTTTTAACCAATGTCGTCGGAGTGGAAATTCAAGGTTTTCTCTTACCGTCATTGAGTCGTATAGTGCATTACTTTGAAATAAAAACCCAACTTTTGCTCTAATCTGATCCAGTTCATCCAGATTTATTTCAGCTATATTTTGACCAAATATTTCTATACTGCCTTTGTCTGGTTCTAATAATCCTATAATACATTTAATAAGTACTGATTTACCTGATCCTGATTTTCCGAGTACCACCACACTTTCTCCTTTGTTTAATTCGAAATTAAAATCTGCTAAAACATGATTTTTGCCAAACGATTTAAACAAATTCTGAATAACTAAAACCTTTTCTTTCGGCGGTGCCGGAATAGTAACATCTATTTTATTTTGTCCAGTTTCCATTTTTTAATTTAAACCTAGTGCATCTGTGACCTGCACGGCCAATAGGTCTATTATAAAAATTAATACCGAAGAAATAACCACCGCAGAGTTGGCTGACATACCAACACCTTCTGTACCTTTTTTACTATTATAACCTTTATAGCATCCTATAATACCTACTGCAAATCCGAAAAAATAACTTTTTATATAGGCCGGTAAAACATCCGTAAAGGAAAGTGTATCTACAACCTGAGTCCAAAATAAATTTAGACTGGTTGTGCTTTTAATATTTACACCCAACCAGGAGCCATATAATGAAATGGCATCTCCCAGCATCACAAGTATAGGCAACATTAAAGTTGCAGCCAGTACCCTTGTTACAACGAGGTATTTAAAGGGATTCGTACCACTCACTTCCATGGCGTCTATCTGTTCAGTAACTTTCATCGACCCGAGTTCAGCTCCGATACTGCTTCCTATTTTACCTGCAAAAATTAAAGCTGTAATAACTGGTCCAATCTCCCGAATAATGGCAATGCCAACAATAGCAGGTATTTGAGACTCTACACCATAATCCAGCATGGCAGGGCGCAATTGCATGGTTAAAACCAGCCCCATGATAAAGGCTGTGAGCCCAACAAGGGGTAGTGATTTGTATCCAATGATAAAACATTGCCTTATCATTTCCGAAAATTCGTAGCGGGGTTTATACCATTGTTTACAGAAACGGCCGGTAAAGTGGGAGATATCGCCCGCTTCAATAAGAAACTGTTTTAAAGTGGCTGCTAAAGACATTTGCTTACTGAGTTAAAAAAACTTGTAAAACCGATTAGCTTGTAATATTTTTACCGCGTTTCAAATTGAGTTTGAATTGTATAAATTTCAACATTTTTATTTGTTTCTTCAATGAATACAATCATATTTTTTACTGATTAGAATCAGCTAATATTGAGTTTTTTAACTAGTGATTTTCTTTTTTTATAAATACACAATAGCATATAAAAGTGCTTTGTGTCTATGAATGCATTTCTTCTTGTAGTAAAGAAAAAAGTTTATCTACATCCACTTTTTTGCAGAGTTCTGTTCCTGCATTCATTGTGGCAGCAGTACCGCATGCTACTCCATATTTTAAAGCATCAATAAGGTTTTTTTTCTGTGATAAATAAAAAATTATACCTGCTACCATACAATCACCTGCACCTACTGTACTTTTTGTAATTACTGATGGCGGTTTAACTGTTACCGCAATATCTTTTGTTACGAGCATGGCACCAGCTGCTCCCATGGAAACAACCATCACTTCACATTTTCCTTTTGATATAATCTCTCTAGCGATGTCTTTTATTTCATGCGGGTATAAGTCTGAATATCTACCGGCTAGTGCACTCAGCTCTCCAAGATTTGGCTTTAGGAAATACACACCTTCGTCCGCAGCTTGTTTTAAAGCTTCACCAGATGTATCAACTACAAATTTTGCATTTTTGTTTTTTGCAATTTTTGCAATTTGCGCATAGATATTTAAAGGGACGCCAGGCGGTAAGCTGCCACTTGCAATAATAAATTCTGCATACTCCACAGCTTCGATTGCTTTAAGGCATTTCTTCCATTCTGTTTCATTTAATTCAGTGCCAGGCATGCCAAAACGATATTGTTTATTGCTGTTTTCGTCAACTATTATTATATTTTCCCTTGTCTCATTGGTCGTTTCAATGATGACAGAATTAATATTTTCCTTTTCTAATAAATGATCGAAAAACTTTCCGGTATAACCGCCCGAGGGGAAAATAGCAGTAGCTTCGCCGCCGAGTATTTTTATTGCTCTGGCAACATTAATGCCACCGCCACCAGGCTCAAGTTTTGGACTTCTACAGTTTAACTTCTTTTCGGGAATGAGATTAATTACTGATGTGCTTTTATCAATACAGGGACTGAAGGTGATGGTGATAATTTTTGACATCTCTCAAGTTAGTAATTATTCTTTTTCAAATTTTCCTGTAAATTCGTTTATTACAATTCTGTAGATGATGGGTCTTTTTGTAGCATGTAAATATTCATTAATTCCTTTTTCGGGTGTTTTAATCAATGTAGCAGTTTGGCTTAATTTTATGTGCAGGAATCTATCAATAAAAAGTTTCATTGCGTAATACCGCTCTCTTTCATCTGTTAGTTCCTGAAAATAACCCCATGCGATTACACTTTTCCAATTAGTATAAGAAATCATTTCGTCTACCTCAAAACATACGTTTGGGTTCTCCCGCATTATTTTTATCTTCATCCCCTCAACTGAATGTGCAATTATGAACTTTCCGTCATAAACATAACTGATAGGGACTACATAAGTTCTATTCCCATCATTACATCCAATGCGACCTAAAATATTGTTTTTTAAAACTTCCTTTATTTGTTCTTCTATTAAATTTCCTATCATGCAGGATTTTGTTTATAAATTCTTTTTATAAATTATTAATATTTTTCTTGGTGCAATGCCATTACCGGAACATGGCTGTGCAATACAAATTGTTTCGTATGGCTTTTATGAATAAGTTTATCCAGCAGGTTATGCCTTTTTGGTAAAATAATCAACAAATCAAGTTCATTTGCTACAGCAAAATCAATAATAGCCTGATCAGTATTTTTAGAACTGATATAGTGGAAATGAGGCTTTAATCCCTCTAGTATTTTTCTTAATAACCCATATTCGTACACTTGTCCTGGATCGAAAACTTCTTGCTCTCCTATATTAAGAAGATGTAATTCTGCTTTAAAATCACTTACCATCATTTTTAATTCATCTACAGGAGTTGTATCCACTACATCATTAAAATCACAAGCCATTCCTATTTTTTTAAGTGAGCCGAAACTAGCTCCGGGTGGCACTGTAATTATAGGAGATATAAGATGCTTCATTGCATAAATAGTGTGGCTGCCAAATAGAATACGTTCAGCTTGAGTTGTGCCCTGACTTCCCATTATTACGGTATAAGGTTTTCTGTAGGCGCACACAGCCTTTAATTCATTAAAAAAAATGCCTGACCTTATTTCGGTTTCTATTTTTACTTTGCTACTGGTTTTTTTTCTAAGATTTGTTTTTAGTTCAGTTAAACTTCTTTCATAACTGTGAATAACTTCAGTATCATCAACTACAACAGGAACCTCACTGTAAATAACAGGTGTTTGGTATACGTGCAATAGCAATACGGTTGCATTTATCGCCAGAGCCATATCTGCTGCATAGAGAGCTGCATTTTCGGCAGACGGAGAAAAGTCTGTAGGTACCAGTATTGTTTTCATTTGTGTGTTTTTTAGTTCAATAATTTCAAATCAGAATCGAAGTTTGTTTAGTATTAAAGAAAACATATTTATGAAGAAATATATAGTTGTTTTTGCTTTTTGATTCGCTGGTCAGAATGCCCGACACAGGTGAATTAAATTGGATTTTATCCAAATAATTAATTAATCCCGGAGTAGGTTCAGGATACATAGCAAGCTGTTTGAATAACAAATCTACTTTTTACTATTTCTTGAAATACTGACAATCATCATCAAAATCTTTGATTAAACTCATAAATGGGGGTGAATAAAGTATGATATGGTAATTAATTACCCTTTATTCGTAGGAATAATGATATTGCTGTTTGTTGGTTCCATCCTGCAAATCTGCCACGTTGAACAACCAATTTGTTTTCTTCAGGATATTGTAAAAAGTAATAGAATACAAATTTCCCTTTTGGGTATTGCCATCCAATAATTTGGCCAAACCGAAGGTCATTAAATACTAGGGTATCGTTCCATTTTTCTACTGTGTAAAATTGCTGTGAAAAGCGGATAAGTTTTTGAAGATTTTCCGATTGAGCAGAACTCACAAGTAAACGATCGTTTCTAGGGAAATATTGAAATTTAATTTCTTTTTTACTGTCTAAAATTGATCGAAAACCGACATTGTAGCCACTATCATTGCTCGCAACTACATACCATAACCAGTTTTGTAGTGGAGCGGGGGTTGTAAAATACCTATTGTAGGAAATCTGTTGTTTTTTAAAAATATCTTTCACATCAGAATCTATTTTTTCTTTTATGATCAAACAATACATCAAATAAATAGCACTCATTCCTAGGCCCATTTTCCACCATTTATTTCTTTCTGGTTTCCTTTTTTTTAAATAAATAAGAGCCACAAATGCAATGCCCGGCCATATTGAAAAAAAAGGGTCTGCTACATAAATTGCATTGAAAGTAATACGTCTATGGCTAAATGGCTCAAACCATCCAACCCCATAATTATTGAAAGCATCTATAAAAATATGGATGAAAATAACAGAGCCAAAAAAGAGTACCCATTTTGTAAAACTGATATTGTGTGGTCGATGGAGTCTTTCAGCCAGTAATGCAAGAAATGGGGTAAGGAAAACACAAAATAAAATGGAGTGCGTGAATCCGCGATGAGCCAATAAGCTAGAACTGGTATCCATCCAAAAGGATGAAATAAAGTCGATATCCGGAATACTTTGAGCCAATGCACCCCAGAGCATTGCTTTCTTGCCAAGTTGTTTACCGGCAAAGGCTTCGCCCATGCAGGCACCTAAGGCTATGTGGGTTAAGGAATCCATTATTTACATAATTATACCTGTAATTATTGTTGCAAATATTTACAACTGTTGAATCCAATGACTATGACAAAATTACCGCTGTTTTTTAATTAACTGTACATTCATTTTATGTACGTGTATAGCTCAATATTTATATTTTTGATTCAATAATAAAATACTCTAGTTTTCAGTAGTATCTTTATAAGATGGGCAATTTTATTTTAATAAAATACACTGTGAATCAAATAGATAATCATTCAATTATAAATTTAAGCTGACATGCTAAAAAAGTATGCTTTTTTTAAATCTCTTTTCTTTTCCTTGTTGTTGTTAATTGTTGCAAATAGTTGTGGTATTTGTCAATCTACTATGTTACAAAATATTTATGGCCGTTCATATACCAACCTTAATGGGAGGTGGAACTATATTATAGATCCTTACGAAGTGGGGTTCTATGATTACAGACATATTCCTTATGATATTTCAGTATCCGGTAAGGGTGGCTTTTATGACGATCGGAAACTCAAAGACAAAGGAGAATTGATAGAATACAATTTTGATCTTTCACCAAATATGAAAATACCGGGAGACTGGAATTCGCAGGCTGAAAAGTTATCATTATACGAAGGCACTGTTTGGCTTCGTCAAAAATTTAATGCAGCCCCGCAAAAGGATAAAAAATACTTTCTTTATTTCGGAGCTGTGAACTATGAAGCACATGTTTATCTGAATGGGAAAAAATTAGGGGTACACAAAGGAGGTTTTACGCCATTTCAATTTGAGGTAACAGGAAAGTTGAACTTTGGAGAAAATTTTGTTGTAGTAAAGGCCGACAATACTAGGCATGCTGATGAAATACCAACTGTAAATACCGATTGGTGGAATTATGGAGGTATTACCCGGGATGTTTTGTTGGCAGAAGTGCCTGCTACTTTTATTGAGGATTATCAAATTCAACTGGCAAAAAATAATCTTAAACTTATTGAAGGATTTGTTCAGTTGTCGGGTACGCAAAAATCACAAAGTATTACTATTAGTATTCCTGAAGCGGGGATTAAACAAACTGTAACTACTGATACTGCCGGCAGGGCCGCCATAAATATTCCTGTAAAAAAAATGAGTTACTGGACACCTGAAAATCCAAAACTCTATCATGTAGAAATAATTGGGGCCACAGATAAAATTTCGGATAAAATTGGATTTCGTACGATAGAAACAAAAGGGCAGGATATTTTGCTTAATGGTAAATCTATTTTTCTGCGTGGTATTTCTATGCATGATGAAAATCCGCTGATTCCTGGTCGCTTAAGGGGGCAGGGAGATATGCGTATGTTGTTACAATGGGCCAAAGAATTAAACTGTAATTATGTGCGACTAGCTCATTATCCACATAGCGAGGAAATGGTAAGACTGGCTGATGAAATGGGTTTATTGGTTTGGGCAGAAGTACCTGTTTATTGGACAATTTCATGGGAAAATGCTGCAACCTACAACAATGCAGAAAAGCAATTAAGTGATTTAATAATAAGAGATAAAAATCGCTCCAGTGTAATTGTATGGTCTGTTGGTAATGAAACACCTTTGAGTGATCCACGTTTTGTTTTTATGAGTAAACTGGTTGCAAAAGCCCGTTCACTAGATGATACTAGACTTGTTGCAGCTGCACTAGAAGTTCACAGTAATGGGAATACGATGATTGTAAATGATCCTTTGGGAGAGAAATTGGATCTCGTAAGTTTTAATGAATATGTAGGCTGGTATTGGAGTAATACAAAAGATATGTTGAATTATAAATTTGATATAAAGTTTAATAAACCCGTTGTTGTTACTGAGTTTGGAGCAGATGCACTCGGAGGTTTTCATTCAGATGATGAAACAAGATGGAGTGAAGAATATCAGGAGCTTTTATATAAAAATCAATTTACAATGCTTAGTGCTATTGAAGGGTTGCGGGGTATGACTCCATGGATTCTGGTTGATTTTCGTTCTCCTCGCCGTGTACATCCTTATTATCAGGATTTCTGGAACCGTAAAGGATTAATTTCGGAAACAGGGAAAAAGAAAAAAGCATTTTACACACTTAGTTCTTTTTACGACCAAATTAAACTCAAATACTGAAAAATGAATTCTTTCCCTTCTTATAAAAATAAAGGTTATCGCATGGAGCAAACCATGCGTTGGTATGGCCCTGCTGATCCAGTAAGCCTTGCATCATATTAAAAACGGGAAAGTCTGGACTATTGAAGAAATTTCTAAACTTAAATATGGAATAATTGCTGCTTGACTTAAATGGTCGGTAGTTGAAAGTGTTCCTGTGCGTGAAGCCATCTTGTTTATTTTTTGCAACAAATTATTCCTGTAGCAGATGACTGTGACGGTAAAATGGTAATTCATCCTGACGATCTTCTTTTTTCTACACTTGGTTTACTAAGGGTTTTGAGTACAGCAAATGACTTGCAGTATTTGGTTGATCTTGTACCTTCTTTAAATAATGGATTGTGATTTTGTACAGGTTCGTTTGGTGTCTGGGATGACAATGATTTGCCGGAAATGGGTAAGCAATTTGTAGAACGTATAAATTTTATTCATTTGCACAGTACTACACACTTTGCCTCATTTAGTACATATTATTATAATAAATAATGGCTCTAGTCTACAAAATTTTATCCTAATAAAATAGAGATTTGTATTTTATCCTTTACTCTCCCAAAAGACTTTTGTTTGCTATTTTCCTGATTTTAAAAATAATGTCGACTGTAAAAGGATCGCCGGAGAAATAAAGGAAAGCTTTAGTAATATGATTCGTTATCAATACTTTGTATAGTATCATAAAAAAAATGATATAATATGAAATAATATCACCTTAAATAGCGTTATTAGTGGTGATACCTTCCTAACAGGTAAAAAGAATTTTAAACTGATATAGTTCCTGAATTCAATTTTTTAGAAAAGTTTTAATGCCAATAACCTCAAAAAACCAATATTAATGAAAACTTATCTCTACGCCCCTACAAAAGCAATCTTTTTTGCGATTGTTTTGTTCTTATCCACTTGTCCTCAATCAGTTAAAGCACAACAATTTCTCACCAAAATAGATGGTTGGAATGCTTATGTACATTTACCG
>CANNJE010000076.1 GCA_947504605.1 Chitinophagaceae bacterium | reverse complement strand
GCAGAAATAGGCTCTATTGCACAAGCAATTTTTGCATACTGTTGCTGTTGAGGAAAATCCCAGGTTGCTTGTCCGCCAGATGAAAGTCCTCCAATATTAATTCTATCAATATCTAACTTCACATATTTCACCATTGAGTCTACTAGATCCTTAATTACTGGAAAATAACTTTGTAAATATCCTGCCTGACTTTGTGGATAAATCATAAACCCATCAAAAGTACCATCGTTCACTTTTTGAGCATGCAACTGTCCTCCATGAACCAAATGAAATTCATTATCCCAAATATTACCAGGCTCTCCTAAACCATGTAAAAATATTACGGATGGATATGTTTTACCATCAGCAATATTATGCTGGTAAGTTTTAGGGAATTTTACCCTAAATGCCATTCCTTTAAAATAATAGGATTTGTATCCAAAAGAATAAGGATTCCACGACAATCTATTAGTATGCCCCCACTTACTAATAATGCCATATGCAGGAACTGGTGGTCTATTTGTGGTAGTAAACACAACATCAGGATCTGCAGGGTTTAATACATTAGCCTGGGCAAAAACGGACTTATTGGCAAATGAAGCCAAAAAAAACAGGGTAGTAATGAAAAACTTTTTCATTTGTAAAATTTTTAAAAGGTTTGTGGCTGGCAGTTCACGGGAAGTTGAAAAAGCTAAAACTATATAACGGATTTATTCATGCAATAACATGATCAAAAGAATATTGAATAAGAAGAATGGATTTTAAAACGGGTCGGAATTTAAAAGGAAGTTGAATACGTGTGTAGAGGTATAACATGACAAAAGTTGTACTTTTTAATCAAATAAAAAAATATATTTTTTTAAAAATGATAGATTAAACTTTTATTTGTCTACTTTTTCTATTTAATTTAATCAAAAGACTTAATCTTCCTATAAAATTAAAATATGTACCTCCTTAAAATTATTTTTTGGTTATCATTAATCATTATCTTTTACAGTTACCTTGGATATGGGATAGTACTATGGATATACTTAAAACTCCGTACCTTTTTCACCTTAAAGAAATCACTACCAATAAATTATTATGATTTTGAACCAGATGTAACCTTAGTTATAGCTACGTTTAATGAAGAATTAATAATAAAAGAAAAAATAGAAAATACCTTTAAAATAAATTATCCTAAAAATAAATTAAAAATAATTGTTGTTGCAGATGGTTCAAGTGATAACACAGTTAATATGATTCGCCAATTCCCTGGAATTGAATTGTATTACAAGCCAGAAAGAGAAGGGAAATCAGCTGCAATAAATCGTGTCATGCCCTTTGTCACCTCTGCTATCACTATTTTTTGCGATGCAAATACCGACTTAAATACAGAAAGTATAAGGGAAATAGTAAAACATTATACCATTCCTGAAATTGGAGCAGTTGCAGGCGAAAAAAAAGTTGTTGAACTTTCTAAATCAAAAAGTATAGCCGGTGCCGGAGAAGGGTTATATTGGAAATATGAATCAGCCCTAAAAAAATTAGATGCCCAATTTTATACGGTAGTTGGTGCTGCTGGCGAATTGTTTTCTATCAGAACATCTCTTTTTGAGCATGTTGAAAAAAATATATTGCTTGATGACTTTATCATTTCCATGAAAATTTGTCAAAAAGGATACCGTGTTATGTATGAGCCAAAAGCTTATGCTACAGAAGCTCCTTCCTTTTCCTTAAAAGAAGAAGAAAAGAGAAAAATCCGTATTGCTGCAGGTGGCTTCCAATCGATTTTTATCCTTAAAGACCTATTAAATGTCTTTAAATACGGAAAACTATCCTTTCAATATATCTCGCACAGGGTTTTGAGATGGCTTCTTTGCCCTGTCTTGCTTCCAATACTTTTCCTTTGCAACCTCCTTATATTTTTCCAATCGAATGATACTTTTTTTACTTTATTCCTAATCATGCAATCGCTGTTTTATTTAAGTGCTATAATAGGCTGGTTCTTTACCTTTAGAAATATAAAAGTTAAGTTTTTATACATTTCTTACTATTTTGTATTTATGAATTTTGCTATGTACCTGGGATTTTTTAGATTTATCAATAAAAGCCAATCTGTACTTTGGGATAAAGCAAAACGTCAATAAAAGCTGATAGAAAGTGATTTTTTATACTATACCTGTCAGATGATTTATAAAAAAAAAGTAAATTTATTTTTTTATATCATTTTTTTTTATAGTTTTACGTCAAGTAAGTATTCAGCAATTCTAAAGCTGACTGTCTAAATTCCTACCAAAAACTCACAATCCCTTATCTAGTTTTACCTCCTTATCCCTGATATCTTTTATTTCTGCGAATTACCAATTTTAAATTTCCATGCCGTCCTTTGACTTACTCTGAAAATACCATATGGTATTAAACATTTAAATTTTGGAAAGTGACTAAAAATGTAATGATAATCGAGGATTGCAATGCTATGAACTTTTTAATAAGTACCGTATTGAAAAAAGATTTTAACATAACCTCAGCAAAGAATGGCATAGATGCAATGCATCAGCTTCAATCCGATTTAAATAGAGATCTGATTATTTTAAATATTTCAGATGTCGAATCCGATAATTTTCAATTGTTAGAACATATTTCTACAAGTAGCGTCCTTAAAGATATACACAGGGTAGTTATTTCTGATTCTAATGATGAACAATTAAGATCTAAATCAGCCGAATTAGGAGCTTCTTTGTTTATTACCAAACCCTTTGACCCTGTATTATTATCAGACAGTGTTAGAGATCTTATAAAACTTAATGAAACATCATTTGGCAAGAAAAGAAAATTTTCAATTAATATGAATATTTTTTGATAGGGATTACCTCTGATTATTTACCCTAAACTTTATTTATGCTTACCAACACAAATAGAGAAGTTGTATCTGAAAATATTGATTCTCCTACACAAGACAACATTTTATATATAGGAGATACAGTTTTTTTTCACAACTCATTTCACCACTTTTTTCGCAACTGTCAGTTAGCTACAGATTTTTCGCATACAAAACAAAAGCTAAAGGAGTTCGAAATACTACCAAATCTTATCATCATTGATATCCCTTTAAATCATTTTGAGTTGGTTGCTTTTAAAGTATGGACGAGGGCAAATGAATTTCACAAAATACCCATCATATATAATCAATCTGAACTTAACGCCCTTCAGATAAAACAATTATTTAGCCAGAAACTCGTAGATGATGTTGTTTCACTGGAAGATCATTACAAAAAACTACCGTATAAATTAAAATTTTTAGAGAAGCTAAATAATCATAATGGCTTAATGGCAAGCCATTCAAAGAATAATACAACAATCGTTCAATGTAAACTTTGTCTGGGAAATAAAATACTTGACAAAGTAATATCTACAATTGCAATTATTTTTTGTCTGCCAATTTTTATTATTATTGCCATCATAATAAAAATTGAATCTAAAGGTCCGATATTTTATTGTGCAGAAAGAGCAGGAAAGGGATTTAAAGTCTTTAAGTTTTTCAAATTCAGAACAATGATTCTGAATGCCGACAAAAAGATCAAAGAACTGGAAAATTTAAACCAATATTCCAACAACACTAAACTTCCTACCTTTTTTAAACTTCAGGATGATCCGAGAGTGACTAAATTTGGCAGTTTTTTAAGAAAGACCAGTCTAGATGAATTACCGCAACTGTTTAATGTTTTAATTGGTGACATGAGCATTGTTGGAAACAGGCCTCTCCCGTTATACGAAGCGTCTACACTCACAACAGATGCTTGGGCTGAAAGATTTATGGCGCCTGCAGGTATCACCGGGCTTTGGCAGGTTTCGAAAAGAGGAAAGGAAGAAATGAGTAATGAAGAAAGAATACTTTTGGATATTAATTATGCAAGAACAAGAAGTCTAAAAGGGGACTTGAAAATTATATTACAAACACCCGCAGCGCTTGTTCAAAAAACCAATGTATAAGAATATCAATATTTAAAAAAGAAAATAAATGCCCACTTTACAAGATGCCAATCCTTTTGTTTCAATTGTAACTTTAAATTGGAATGGAACAGATGTTACCTGTGAATTTTTGGAAAGCACAAAAACCTTTACTTACAAAAATTACGAAATCATTGTTGTTGACAATGGTTCCAAAGAGGATCCCACAGAAAAAATTATAGCCGGCAATTATCCTAAAACCAAGATTGTAAAAAGTCCAGTAAATCTTGGATCTGCAGGTGGAAATAATTTTGGCATGCGCCACTCTTCGCCGAACTACAACTTTGTTTTCCAGATAAATAATGATGCAGAAGTTACCCCTGACCTAATTGAAAAATGTTTGGCTCCTTTTTATGAGGATTCTAGCATTGGAGTAGTTTGTCCCAAAATACGTTTCCATCATAATCCCACTGTTATTCAATATGCAGGTTTTAATAAAATGAGTATGCTTACAGGTAAAACAACTGCAGTTGGGAACCTTGAAGTAGACAATGGACAACATGATATATCAGGTTATACTTATAGTGCTCATGGATGTGCAATGATGGTTAAAAGAGAAGTTGTAGATAAAGTGGGAATGATGGCCGAAAAATATTTTGTTTATTATGATGAATCGGACTGGAGTGCCAGAATCATTAAAGCTGGATACAAAATTTACTATCAGGCCCAAGGGCTTATTTTTCATAAAGAGTCAATGAGTATGGGTAAACTTAGTGCTATTAAAGTGCACTATATGACACGTAACAGAATTTACTATATGAGAAGACATGCAAACTTTGCTCAGTTTGCTGTTTTTATAAGTTTTTTCAGTTTGCTTACCGTTCCAAAAACGGTACTAAAATTTATAAAAAATAAACAATTTGTACACTTAAAATCATTTATAAATGGGATTACTTGGAATCTAACAAATTCAAAACATTCAACTCAATAGCAAACAAAATGCTTTTAGAAATTGATCCTTGCTATTATCGGATTATCTTATAATTGAAAAATTAAAATTTATAAAAAAACAGTTGCTGTTTTTTATTTTCCATAATACTGCACGCCGAAACTAAATCCTTTTTATTGTTATTTTAATGATTCTTTAAAGCTGAGATGCAAATGAAAAATGAAATTAAAAACTAAAATAAGAATTCTTGAATGTATTAGACAGGGGCAAATTGGTGGTGGCGAAAGCCATCTTTTAAGCCTTGCTGAAAATCTTGACAAAAATATTTTTGAGCCAGTTGTTTTATCATTTACAAATGGTCCTATGATAAATAAGCTTCGGGCGCTTGGTATATCAACACATATTATTCATACAGAGAAGCCTTTTGATATCACTAAATGGGGTAAGGTTAAACAATTAATGATTGATGAGAGAATTGATTTGGTTCATGCTCATGGTACCCGAGCTAATTCAAATGTATTCTGGGCTGCTAAAAAATTAAAACTGCCACTTATCTATACTATTCATGGCTGGTCCTTTCACAATGATCAAAATTCGCTAGTTAAAAAAATAAGGATAATGAGCGAAAAATGGTTAACCGAAAATTCGGATATTAATATCTCCGTTTCAGAATCAAATAAACAAACAGGAAGAAATTTTATAAGCGGATTTAAATCTGTAGTTGTAAATAATGGCATAGACCGAGCAAAATTTAATTCAGAGGGTTTTTATGAAAACATAAGAACTGAATTTAAAATTAGCAAGAATACTATCTTGTTAATCTTTATAGCAAGATTCACTTCACACAAACAACCACTTTCGCTAATAAAAGCCTTTGCCCTTGCTTTAAAACAATTACCCAACCTAAAATTATTGATGGTGGGTGATGGAGATGAAAAGGCTAAAGCCCTGCAAATTGTAAAAGAATTAGGAATAGAAGACAGTATTATATTTCAGACATTCAGGCAGGACGTTCCAGATATATTGGCATCATCTGACATTTTTATATTACCTTCTTTATGGGAGGGGCTCCCCATTGGTCTGTTAGAAGCAATGAGTATGGGCAAAGCTATAATTGCAACAAATGTAGATGGGACATGCGAAATAATAGAAGACCAATATAATGGCATATTACTAGAATTAAATAACTTAAATAATGATTTGGCAAAAGCAATTGTATTATTGGCGACAAACTCTGTGTTACGAGAAAATTTAAAGAAAAATGCAATTGAAACAGTAAAGAATCGCTTTAATTCTATTACAATGACCAAAGAAATTGAGACTATCTATTGCAAGCTTATAAAATAAAAAAGATGGAATTTAACAGATTTGCAGATATTAAACGTTTACAATTTATTATCGAAACATTAAAAAACAAACTGCCTGAAAATGCAGTTGTACTAGATGTTGGATGTGGAAATGGAGTTATTTCAAGAAGCTTGGGCTCTTACGGATTTAATGTTTATGGAATAGATGTGAGTAAAAAAGCAATTGAAAAAGCAAAGCAGCTAAATAGTTTAACCAATGTAAAATTTGATTTATTAAGTGCTGAACAATTGGTTGCAGAAGGTAAAAAATATAATGCAGTGATTTGTAGTGAAGTTCTGGAACATCTGATTGAGCCAGAAAAACTTTTGAATGTCCTTTATCAATCATTATCAGATGACGGAATCCTTATTGTGACAGTTCCCAATGGAAAAGGGCCTAGAGAAGTATTTGTTACAAAACCCATTATTGCCCTACAAAAAAAGAACAATGGAATTTGGCATACTATAATTAAACTAAAATCATTATTAGGATATAAAGGAACCACTATTCAATCTGATGCAAGTGATCTAACACATATTCAATTTTTTACTAAAAAAACATTAGACAAGCTTGCTGCTGATAATGATTTTAAAATTGTAAAATTTGGGAAAACCAATTTTATAGAAGATGTTTTCCCATTTTCATTAATAACTAAAAAAATAAGTTTCTTACAAAAAATGGATTGTGCAATTGCTGAATTTTTGCCATATAGCTGCACTGGAGGATTTGTAACTGTTTGGCAAAAAAAATAACTTATGGATGTACTTTTGCAAATTATTAAATGCTTTTTTTATGCTTTCAGTTGCATTATAGCATTCTATTTTCTATTACCAATTGCTCTTCATCTGCTATACTATATTGTTGAATCCGTAAAAATAAACAGACTCAACAAAAACAATATAAAAACAGATCATAATTTTGATTTTGCGGCAATTATTACTGTTCACCAAGACACAAGATTTATTGCCCCATTTGTAGACTCTTTTCTAAAACAACAATACGATAATTTTAAGGTTTATATTGTTGCAGACGATTGCGATATTTCAAATCTTTTATTTAGTGATGACAGAATCGTAATCATTAAACCGGAATCAGCCTTAAATTCGAAGATAAAATCAATTCAATATGCTATAAATCATTTCAAACAAAAACATGATGTCATCATTATTTTTGACAGCGACAATCTTATACACCCCAATTACTTAAAAATTTTAAATAAATATTTCCAAAGAGGTTTTAGGGTTGTACAAACACATATGCTATCTAAGAATATTGACAATAGATTTGCTCGCCTTGATTCAATTGGGCATATATACTATACTTTCTACGAACGTAAGGTTAAAATGAAATTAGGAATATCTAGCGCTATTCTTGGGCTTGGTATAGCACTGGATTATGACCTATATAAAGAAATAAACTATGAAAATGTAGTAGGTGGCTTTGACAAGAAATTACAAGCACAATTAGCTAGAAAAGTAACACAAATTGCATTTGCAGAAGATGCTATTGTATACGACGAAAAGGTAGAAGATGGCGCTGTTTTGAAAAAGCAACGGACCCGATGGATATATAGTTACTTTAATCACTTTAAAGAAAGCTGGCTTTTAATTTTAACAGGATTCAAAAACTTAAATTCAGGGCAAATATTATTAGGTGCCACAATGTTAAGACCTCCAATGGTTTTGCAATTGCTTTCATTAATATTTATTGTAATTATTACTTTAATTATAAACCCAGTGTTACTCTACGGATGGGCAATTCTTGTTTTTTTATTTGCTATGAATTTTATCCTAACAATTGCTACACAAAGTCGCCAGAAAGGAATGCTTCACTCTATCAAGCATATCCCGCTACTTATCTTTAGCCAACTTAGAGCCTTAATAAATATAAAAAGTGCAAAGCAAAGTTTTCTTAAAACGGAACACAAAAAAATAATTTATATTGATGAATTATTAAAAAATGAAATTAGCTAAAACCATTTATTACAATTTATGCTCCTTATTACCAATTCAGTTTTTAAACTGGTTAGGCCCAGATATGCCATTACTACCCTACCAGCATACAGTAAGTTCAGAGTCACTTCCGCATATTAAACATCTATACAAATATAAAAATGAAAAACAATTTATACATGATCTTGATTTTTTACTAAAACATTATAAACCGATTCATGTTGACGAACTAATATTTTCAGTAAGAGAAAAAAAGATATTACCTCCACGTTCATTTTTATTAAGTTTTGATGATGGATTCAGGGAAGTATTTGATATTATAGCTCCCATACTGGAAAAAAAAGGGATCCCAGCACTATTTTTTATTAATCCTGCATTTATAGACAATAATGAACTTTTTTACCGTTGTAAAATAAGTTTATTAATCGAAGCGATTCATAAAAATAAAAAGGGGAATAAAACAATACAACCCTTTTTTGAATTACTTAATATTGAAGAAAATAAATCAACAAAAATTATTCCTGCCTTAAAAAAGATTAATCAAATCAATGCTGAAGTATTGGACCGCTTGGCTGAAGTAATGGATTTCTCTTTTGACTTATTTTTAAAAAAACAACAACCCTTTTTAAGCAGCCCCCAACTTCATTCTCTCAGTGAAAGAGGTTTTTCAATTGGTGCACATAGTATCAATCATCCTTATTACAAGCTCATATCCATAGAGGAACAATTAAAACAAACGATAGATTCATGCAATTATGTAAATAATAAATGGGGGACAGGAAGCTGTAGTTTTTCGTTCCCTCATTCTGACAAAGAACTCAACCAGGATTTATTCGACAAATTAAACAATACTGATATCCCATTATTGTTCGGAATACAAAATGAGAAAAATGAATTAAACAATAAAATGTTACACCGTTTTAATGCCGAACGTCCTGAAATTGAGCTTAACAAACAGATAAAAGGATTAATTTTTATAATGTGGCTGCGAACTTTAGCTGGAAAAAACAATGTAATCCGTAAATAATATATTTACTTCAAAATTTAAAAAAGCAATGCTTAGTACAAAAGTAAAAGAATCATTGGGGCCAATTTTCCCTATTGCCAATAAAATAAGATTACTATTTTTAAAAATAAAATATGCTGGCAATAATGTAGTTTGCTCTTGCTGCAAAAGCAGTTTCAAAGAATTTGCACCTTTTGGAGATAACCGTAGAAAAAATGCCTGGTGTCCTCAATGCGAAAGTCTTGAAAGACATCGCTTGTTATGGATGTATTTTGAAAATAAAACTTCCCTGTATACAGAACCCCTTAAAGTTTTGCATGTAGCTCCCGAAACCGTTTTTTTTCATAAGTTAAAAAACCAAACTAATATTGATTATTTTCCAGTAGATATATATCCACATTTATACCCAAAAGGCACAACCTACTTGGATATATTGGACCATGAAATACCAGATAATTCATTTGATGTAATAATTTGCAATCATGTTTTTCAATATATTGAGGATGATAAAAAAGCAATTAAAAATATTTATAAATTAATGAAACCCGGTGGTTGGGGTATTATGCAGGTTCCTATAAACACTTCCAGAAAAACTACTTATGAAGACAGCTCTATTACCGACCCGCTAGAAAGAGAGAAAGCTTTTGGTCTAAAGGAACATGTACGTTACTATAGCTATGATTATGCCGACAAACTAAGAAATGCTGGCTTTAATGTAAATGTTGATGATTATTCGGCAGATTTTTCTAATGAAGAAATTCACAAATATGGATTTTGGAAAGGGGATTCAATTTACTACTGCACAAAATAAGATATGAGCCCTTCCCTAAAAATTATTTTCCTACGATTATTTTTTTTATTTAATATCATATGCCTGTTACTGCTTGTATGCAGCAATCTTTCTCCTTTATTAAACCCTTCAATATACTGGCCTTTTGCTTTAACAGGGATTTTATTTCCACTTTTATTCATAACCACTTGCTTATTTGTGTTGAGTTGGCTTTTTATCAAACCTAAAAAAGCACTTGTTTCATTAATCGTTTTATTAACAAGTATCCCTAATTTACTTTCAACATTTGCATTTCATTATCCTCCAAGATTTAATGAAATAAAATCAGCAGCAACAATCAGAGTAGCTACCTGGAATGTTGCGTTGATGAGTTATACAGAAGCTGACACACTTGTTGCAATTAAAAACAATGCCGTAATTTTTAAGAAATTACGTGAATCAAATGCTGATGTACTTTGCCTGCAGGAATTTTTTAGTGCTGTTATACCGGGCAATCACTACAACCTAATGGATTCAATTGCTAAAACATTAAACTATCCTTATTACTATTTTTCAAGGGATGATCCAAAATTTGATAAAAAATTTTACAACGGTACAATAATTTTTAGCCGGTATAAAATTTTGGACTCCCAAAAAGTTGTTTTCCCTGGTGCTTATGCAGGTAGTATTATTAGAGCTGGAATTTTAGTAAATAAGGATACCCTTGATATCATAACCACCAGGTTTCAATCTGTAAAATTCAAAAGGAATGAATACAAGGATCTAAGTGAAATTAAAAAAGGGTCAACTAATGGGATTTCTGGGTCTAAAAACATTATAAATAAACTAAGAGCCGGTTATAGTAACAGATTAATTCAAATAAATATTGTGACTAAATTTATAAGTGAAAGTTGTCGGCCTGTAATTTTTACCTGTGACATGAATGATGTTCCGGTAAGTTATACTTATTCCAAAATAAAAATGAATATGTCCAATGCATGGACTAACAAAGGTTTTGGCATTGGTAAAACATTTAAATACATTTCTCCAACATTAAGAATAGATCACATTTTTTTTAATAATTATTTCAGTGAAACACAGATAAAAAGAATCATTTCGGGAAACGAAAGCGATCATTATGGTTTAATTTCTGACCTTCAGTTAATAAAAAAGAACAATAATTAGCTTATTTCCGCCAACTATTGTTCTTGAAATTTTATTTTGATAATTCTATTGTCTAATAAATCCTTTGGTTATATTCTCAACACCTGAATTAAGATTTACATAATAAACTCCTCTTGGCAAATAAACATTTTTATCAATGTTATTCAGACCTTTATTTAAGGATAGATTACTACTGTATATTTTTTTTCCATTCGCATCTATAATAATAATTATCCCCTGCTGCTGATTTAAAGAACTTATTTTTAGTTGAATTTGATTGTCTGATGCAAAAGCCGAAGAAATCGCTATAGAATTAAATAATTCTTTTTTCAGTGTTACACTTACAACTTTACTGTAAGCAAACTGACCATCTTTGTCAACCATTTTTAGCCTATAGAAACTAACTCCGTTTTCAGGATAAAAATCTGTAAAATAATATGGTAATCCAAGGGTGCCTGTTCCCTTTGCTACAATTCGGGAACCTTCTTTAAAAACCTGCGTATTATTACTTTTTTCAACAACAAAATAGTCAGCATTGATTTCTGATGCAGTTTTCCATTGGACAAGAACAGTATTCTTTTCTTTCACCATTGCAGAAAAATCGGTTAGCACAACAGGCAAAACAAGATTTCCATTATTTATTACTAGGGTATCTTTTGCAATTAGTCCCAAAGCATTGGTAACTTTAAGTTCAAATTTGTATGTTCCGCTGATTAACCCAGTAACACTGCTTTGTAATAATGTGGGACTGGTAATTGTTCCTGCCGAAGGGCCGGAAATTTTTGTCCAGTTAAAGCTTATAAGTAAACCATTGGGATCATTTCCGGATCCTTTTAAATTATAATTTAAAATTACACTTGAAATAGAAGAGTCGCTACCTGCATAAGCTTCAGGGGGAACAGGACCTGATATTAGTGCTTTACGTTGTTTAAGCATCCAGGTATAAATACTTTCTCCATTTTCAGTCCATGTTGGTATATAAAAAGTATTCCAACAACAATGTGCACCTGAATACAGCGTATATCTTGCTGATCCTGCAACATATTTATTCATTGTATCACGTATCTTATCGTTACCCCTTAAATCCATATTACCTTCAAAAAACCATGCTGTCCCTCCTGCCAGGGCATAATGCCTCATATTACTAACAGTATTATCTGGTTCAGGTGCACTCATTGAAACAATTGAGGTAATTCTATTAGTGTATACAGTACTGTATCCATCCACATAATTATCCCAGCTCCAACCTCCCATTGATAATCCTGTTACATTTATTCTTTGTAAATCACATCGATATCTATAAAAAATAGAATCAAGTTTTCTGTTAATTGTATAGGCACTTGGCCAAAGGCTAACAGGCTGTAAGGAAATTACAATCGGTTTTTCTAATTTTCCATTTACAGTAAATTGCATATTATGTCCTCCGGCTACATATTTAGAAGGTCCATAAGTTAATAACTTACTTGGATCTGTACCACACTCACCAGTTCCTGGGATGAAACAAATCAGGGGATAAGTTCTATTAGATCCATCATTGTAATCATCCGGTAAATGTACATAAGCATTCCAACCATCTATTTTGGTGAGAAATTGTTGTGCTTTAACTGATTGAGGACAAGTGGATAAGAACAAAACAATCGCAAAAAAGATTGCTTTTGTAGGGGCGTAGAGATAGGTTTTCATTAATATTGGTTTTTTGAGGTTATTGGCATTAATACTTTTCTAAAAAATTGAATTCAGGAACTATATCAGTTTAAAATTCCTTTTACCTGTTAGGAAGGTATCACCACTAATAACGCTATTTAAGGTGATATTATTTCATATTATATCATTTTTTTTATGATACTATACAAAGTATTGATAACGAATCATATTACT
>CANNJE010000075.1 GCA_947504605.1 Chitinophagaceae bacterium | reverse complement strand
CCGGGAACAAAAACTTCTTACTATGTTTTAAATGTTGCCAGCGGCCTTTTTTATTTACACCGGCACCGGGCACAATACAGTGCAGGTGCGGGTGCAGGCTCAGGTTCTGCCCCCATGTATGCAGTATGCTAATCATGCCCAACTGCACAAGTACCTGTAAAAAAATGGCATGAAGTGATTGGTGAAAAAACACTTGCCGATGCCATACTTGACAGAATTGTCCATCAATCCATCAGGATTGAACTTTATGGAGAATCATTAAGAAAAAAACAAAAAGGTAACGCAGTGTTAATGGAATCATTTTTATAAAATCACCGGACAAGAATTAATCTGTATTTTTGTCTTGCAAAACAAAAGTTCTTTATCATTTTTTCAGTCCTCTTCAGCAGGTATTTTTCAGGGCCTTTTTGAAATCGTTTTTTAGGGGGTCAATTTGAAATGGCGGAGGGGGGTCAGTTTAGCCGGATTTTACACTAACCCAGTAAATTATCCAAAATGAGCCCCTAAAAGCAACACAAACCGCATTTTGTCAAAGACTTATAATTTCAATTTCCACTTGCTTTTATACCTACTCAGGTTTGGTGCTTGATTTTTTCATATAATTTTACCAATGTCTGTAATAGTTCAACAGGCGTTGTAAGAATTTGATAGTGATTTTGCCCAAACATTTGTGGTAAATAATATTTGGCCTGTGCCTCAATGGCTAATGCATAGGAGTTGATGTGTCGCATATTTAGTTCACGCAATGCTTGTTTTACATCCTGTATGCCGTATTTGCCTTCGTATTTATCATAGTCATTGGGCTTGCCATCAGAGATTAAAATAACCCATTTGTTTTTGCTTTTTCTTTTTTCCAATAATGAGCCAGAATGCCTGAGTACGGCTCCAATACGGGTATAGCCACTCGGCTCTACTGCCCCTATTTTATGCCTGGCAATATTCCATGTTTCATCAAAATCTTTTAAGGTTAAATACGTGGAATAGTTACGGGTTTTTGAATAAAAGCAGTTGATGGCAAAATCAATATTGAACTCATGTAATATTTCTCCAAACAAAATGGACACCTGTTTTTCCACATCTATTACCCTGTTGCCAGCTGCATAGCCATCGCTTGATAAACTGATATCAAGCAATATTAAAATAGAAAGATCCTTCTCCTTTTTTCTTTTGGATAGATAAATGTTTTCGGAAGGCGTGTGGCCAGAGTGCACATCGGCATAGAGATCGGTAATAGCGTCTATTTCAAATTCATCTCCCTGTATTTGCCTGCGCTGTTGCTGCATTTTATTGTTAACATGGGTGAGCATTTTGCGTAAGCCAAGTAGCGTAGCTGCATTTTTTTGAATGGTATCCTTATAGTAACCAACATCTTTTTTTAATTGTATGGAAGGATAAACCTTACAAAAATTTTCTTTGTATTCCTGCCTGCTATGGTTCCATTCGGGGTAGCAGATATGCTGTCCGTTGATGGCCGTTTCTGCACTTTCGGAGATGCTGGTATTTTCTGTAAAATCGGCCTGGTACACAGAGTGGGCAATATCATCCACTCTAATGGTGTATTTCATATTTAGTTCATCCAATGCATCGGCCTGTTTTTCCAGCTCGTCTTCCCCATCAAAATCTCTCCATACGCCACTGAACTCATCGGCGGTTTCTACCTTTTCAAAATTATGTGTCATCACATAATCTTCCTGTTGTTTCTTATCTACTTCAATAGTGGTAACTACTTCAACCGCCTTGGCTTTTATTACGGTAGTCGCTTTGTTTTCTGCCGCTGTTTTTGTGCGGTTTGTAAAATTCTGGAGTAAATCTTTTTCATCTTTATCCACTTCGTTTTGCATCCATTTTCCATAGAGCCAGGTAAAATCTGCAGGCATTTTTTCTGATGCTGTTTCCAAAAGCATTGCCTCTAAATTCTGGTATAACTGTTGGGTGTTTGGAAATTCGTAGAAGAGGCATTCCAATATCTGCTGTGCAGATTCATTGGCTTTTTGTTGCGCTGTTTTTAGTGGTTGCTCTGCAATGCCATACCAGTTTAAATCCAGTTTTTTTTGAACAGCTAAATACAGGGTTCTAAAAAAATAAAAAGATAAATTATGTTGGTAGCTTGAAAAAAGGGAAAAGGATGCAGGCAGAAAAAAATTATTTTGTTTATAGCCACCTTCTCTTTCTGCCGGATAAATTTCAATGGCAGTGCCGGTAATGGCTCTTGATAAAATGGTAAGCCGGGGTTTGATGTCTTCAAGACTAACGGTACGTTCTGCAGTTGCTGCAGATACCTTTTTGCTTTTCTTAAAGTAGTTTGCAACCTTCCCATATAAATATTCATCTAATGCCATTGGGATAATTTTACTTAAATCATCAGGTCGGTTAAATCGTTCAGTGCTTGCAATACCTGCAGGTCATCTGTAAGCGGCTCTACTACCGCCACTTTTACCGAAAGCCTTTTTGGCAATCCGGAGTGAATAAGTTTTCCAGCATCTACCAGCAATCTTGTTGATACAGTTTCTGTTAAACCCAGCTCTGTAAGGTTTCTTATTTTGCTACCAATTGCTACCAGTTTTTTGGCTATATCTTCTGTTACATTGCTTTCATTCATCAGTATTTCCGCTTCCACTTTTGCATCGGGATAATTGAAAGACATGGCAATAAAACGTTGCCGGGTAGATGGTTTTAATTCTTTAAATCCACGTTGATACCCAGGGTTAAAAGAAGCAACCAGCATAAAGTCTTTATGGGCTTTAAACGTCTCGCCCAATTTATCAATAAATAATTCCCGCCGGTGATCGGTGAGGGAGTGTATAGAAACAATTACATCGGGCCGGGCTTCGGCTATTTCATCCAGATAAATAATGTACCCTTCCTTTACAGCATTGGTGAGTGGGCCATCCAGCCAAATTGTTTCGGCACCTTTTATTATAAATCGGCCAATTAAATCTGTGGCAGATGTTTCTTCGTGGCAACTGATGGTCAGTAATTTTTTATCCAACTTATACGCCATGTATTCAATAAACCTCGATTTTCCGGTGCCGGTTGGCCCTTTCAGCAAAACAGGAATTTTATTGAGCCAGGCATGTTCAAACACGTCTATCTCTTTGCCAACAATATGGTAGTATGGTGCACTTGCAATCATTATCGCTAAATTATTTTATCGTAAAAATGGCATTACTATTTTTCCAGAAAACTCAGTTGAATAGTAATGCCATCATACTTTAGAAAGTTAAATAACCAGATCTATACATTAACAGGATATCAATTGGTGGTATTGGTATCAGCAGCAACAATTAATGCTTCGTCCGAAGGTCTTCCGTATTTTATAAACTCGTAAATAAACAATGAAATACCAGTGGTAAACAAGGTGGCACAAATCACTAAAATAAAGAAATGTACCTGTATTTCCTTTTGTACTTCACCAAATTCAATTCCTACTTTTCTTTCCAGATATACCTGTGCTACACCAGCCACACCAAAGGCTACCGTCATGCCCAGCATACCAATATTGGAAAGCCAAAAAGCTAATATTCCCCTGTTGCTGTCATATAATTTACGACCAGTCAGATTAGGCATAGCATAACTGATGAAGGCCAAAACAATCATACCATAAGCCCCCCAAAATGCAAGGTGGCCATGCATGGCCGTTACCAATGTGCCATGGGTGTACATATTTACCTGTGGCAATGTGTGTGCAAGACCCAAAAGTCCGGCCCCTACAAATGAAACAATGGCAGTACCCAGTGTCCAGTTTAGTGCAATTTTATTTGGATGTTTTTTCTCTCCTTTTCTGTACATTGCAATGGCAAATAAGGCCATGCCTAAAAATGCCAATGGCTCCAGAGCAGAGAATATTCCACCAACAATTAGCCAAACTTTACCAACACCTATATAGTAGTAATGATGACCTGTACCCAGTATGCCAGATATAAACGTGAGCCCCACAATTACATACAGCCATTTTTCAATAACCTCTCTGTCTACACCTGTAATTTTAATCAATAAAAAGGCTAAAATACCACCCATTATTAATTCCCAAACTCCTTCTACCCAAAGGTGAACTACCCACCAGCGAAAAAATGAATCCATTGTCTGGTTATCAAACCAAATCATCCCAGGCAGGTATAATAAGGCTGCAAATACCAGTCCCATGGTTAGTACCAGTGAGGTGGTGGTTCGTTTTTTTCCTTTAAAAAGCGTAGTTAAAATAATGCCTAAAAAGGTCAACACATTTACAACAACCAGCCAATCTAATTGACGGGGTATTTCAAGAAATTTTCGGCCTTCCCAAATATTAAAATGGAAACCTACGATAGCAGTAACACCTACCAAGGCAAGTGTGATTAATTGAATGTAAGCAAGCTTTACATTCACCAGTTCTATTTCTGCTTCTTCGGGAATGATATAATAGGCTGCACCCATAAAACCAGAGAGCAGCCAAACTACCAGCAGGTTTATATGAACCGCACGTGCGGTGTTAAAAGGAATGATACTATGCAGACCATCGAACCCCATGTGGGCAAAGCCCATAATGAAACCATATACAATTTGTAATACCAATAGCAGCATCGATAATGCAAAAAACCAATACGCTACCTTTTGTGATTTATACTTCATAAAATTATTTTTTTTGTGAGGAGAGGTTATTTTTTAAATTCAGGTTTTGGTGGAAACCCATTCAAATCTATTTCGCCAATCCATTTAAAAAAGGCAATTAAATCTGCAGCGTCGGTGGTGGAAAATCCATAGGCCACCATCTTTCTTCCTCTTGGCTGCCAAGGTATTTTGCTGGTTAATACGGCGTTCATATATCCTTCGCCCCTGCGCTCAAATACTTTTGTAAGTTCGGGTGCGTAATATGCACCTTCACCCAAAATGGTATGGCAACCCATGCAGTTGTTTTTCTCCCACAGCACTTTTCCCCTGATTACCTGGGCGGTAAGGTTTTTTTCATGTGTGCGCTTTGGTACTTCTCTGCTAAGCGAATTCCAAGATAGACCTAAGAAGATGGCAAAGGTGACTATTGTTCCTCCCAGGAAAAATACCCTTGCTTGTGATTTTGACAGCATAGATTTTTTTTTAACTTTTAATGATGCAATTAAGTGCTTTTGGTTTATCAGTAAATATTGGTCGAATGTAAATTATTTTTGAAACTGCAATTGTGATTTCAATCACTTTTTCAATCGCCTTTATTCTATTAATTTTTTTATGGTCTTTACTGTTTCTACATGATCTTCCCCCAATCCTTCTTTCTGAAATTGTAATACCCCAAACTTATCTAAAACGGAGACAAGGTTACTGTGTGAAAAATTTCCATCGGAATCTTTTTCATACTGTACATTCAGCAATACAGACAAAGTTCTCACAGCTTCATCATTGCCATGTAATAAGACCCAATCTTTATTTAAATTCATTTCGTTTGCAAATGCTTTTAAACGGGCTGGGGTATCTCTTTTTGTATCAAAACTTATCAGCACAAAATTTACTTTTTGTGCTGCTGCCTTTAATGAATCTTCGATATTTTTTACATCAGCAGTTATGCGGGGGCAAGCATAAGTGCAATGGGTAAATATCATAGCAATAACAGTTGGCTTGCCATTAAGCAAGGCTAAATTGAAATTATTACCATCCTGTGTTTGAAAACTATCGGTAAGTTGAAAGATACTTTTTTCTCTCATTTTCTCTTTGCTGGCTTGTACCTGAAAACTATCTTTTTTGCAGCAAGATTCATCTTTTTTTAATTCGGCTTTTGAATTATTTAAACCACATCCAGCTATTCCGGTAGCTACTAAAATTGTAATTATATATTTTATCATTTGTTTGTTATTTTATTTTGCACATCTAAAGCCCAAATTGGCAATACAATAATTTCCTTTTAAACTTCCCCGATAACTGAATCGGAGAAAACCGGCATAATCCGTTCTGTCAGCTACATTTATTGAGCCAGCCGCACAAAATGCTTTTTGTTCGTCTTGCGTATTCCCCCTCGAATCTCCATTGCTGATAAAACTGTTGAAATTAAAAGTCCACTCCCATATCAATCCGTGCATATCATACAAACCAAACTCATTTTGGTAAGTGGTTTTTACATTGGGTAAGACAAATAGATTTGGCTTTTTGTACCACCCTAAAATATACTCAGTAAGCGAATTAATCTTGATGTTCTTTGGTTTAGCATTTCCTGCAAGTTCCCATTCGGCAACGGTAGGTAATCTCTTATTTTTCCATTTGCAATATGCCTGCGCTGCAAACCACGAAACATCCACTACAGGTGAGTTGTAGATATTTTTATTTTTTTTTCCTATAACTATATCATGCTCCCAATATCTTAGGTAATTGGTATCGGCAAATAGTTTATTTACTTTAGTTTTTCTCCATGCTGGGTTTGCTATTACAAACTCAAGAAATTCGACATTAGTAACTGCAAATTCATCCATTTTAAACGCAGTAACTTTTAGTGGTTTATTATTTTTAGTTACAAAAAAAGGTTTATAATAACCCATGGGGATGTGGTGCATTTTTTTAGCCACAATAACTGCATTCCTTTGTGCAAATGACACACAAATGAATGCAGTTAATAGGAATAATATGTAGAACAACTGTTTCATAAAAAACTAAACCTCCATTTTAAAATATAGCTTTCCTGCTATTTTATTTTGGAAAAAATGGCAGGGTCTTCATTGCCAGTTACTTTTATTTGCGCCAACGCTCCTTTATGAAAAGTGCGAAAAATTGAGTGGTCAACAATATTCAGCACACCTGGAATCTGTAATTTCATTTCAACAATTGAAGAGCCGCCTGATGGTATCAGGGTAGTTTGTACGTTTGTATTTACCTGATCGCCTCCTTCCACATATACTTTGTCAAATATTTCTCCAATAACATGAAAAGAAGAAACAAGATTTGGCCCGCCATTTCCAGCATACAGCCTCACGGTTTCGCCTACCGTGGCAGGAAATGCATTTGCTCCTGTTGAAGAACGAACCCTACCATTAAACAATACATAATCTGGATGTTCTGCAACGGCCTTATCCTGATCAAACTCTTGCAAACCCTTGGCTTCAAATTTCCCTTTGGTATAAAAATCACCCTGCATTACATAATATTCTTTATCTACTTTTGTCATCCCACTTTTTGGCTCTACCATTATTAACCCATACATTCCGTTGGCTATATGCATACCCACAGGGCCTGTGGCGCAATGGTAAACATATAGCCCCGGGTTAATGGCTTTAAACTGAAATCTGGCACTTTGCCCAGGAGCCACATTGGTAACAGCGGCTCCTCCACCCGGACCATTTACAGCATGGAGGTCAATGTTATGTGACACTTTACTATCAGGCATATTTATTAAAGTAAAATCAACCAGATCTCCTTCTCTTACCCTGATAAATTTGCCAGGCACTTTTCCACCAAAGGTCCAGAAAGCATAATCAGTACTATCACTTATTTTCATCACTTTTTCTATTACTTCCAGGTTCACTATTACCTTGGTGGCGTAATCTCTTGTAATTTGCGGAGGCACATTTGGCGCATCGGTTAATACAGCAACTTCTTCTCCTTTTATTTCTTCTGTAGCATTTGATGCTGATTTTTCTGTGACAGCATTGTTGTTGCAACTAACCAGAAATAGTCCTGTAATAAAGACCATTACAAGTATTTTGCTTTGATTTGTGTTCATGTCAATTTGATTTTAATTTTTAATATTTGTTTGTTTATTTTATTACTTGGTTTAATAATAATGTAGGTGAAACTTTAAGCATGATATAAGCCCAGGTATTTAAATTATTAGCATTGCCGCCTTTTAGGTATTCCATATTTTTTGTGGCAAAAAGCAATGAATAGCCAAATTGCAAATGAACGATTTGTGTTGGTTTATAGTCTATCAGCAAATCTGCTTCTGTACCTAATGGTTTTTTAATTTTATTTGCCACTAAATTATTTTGGTGGGCTAATAAAAATCGATGAATGTCTAACGTAGAGCTTACTGTTTTAGAATGCGTGTAGGTAATTCTGGCAAACAAATCTTGTAATCCAAGTTGTTTGGTATCTGTGGGAATATTTAAAAAGTAATCCATGTAACCATAAAATTTATGGTTGGTGGCATATAGCGTATTAAAATATTTGCTTTCTGTGTTTAAGGTATTATTACTGTTGCCCGATAAATAGTCAACACCTAATCCAATGTTTGTTTTCTTTATTTTTTTCTCAATATATACATTTAGCATAATGGCACTTTGCTTTAAATTGCTTTCTGTTTTGCCTCCTTGATAATAGGCACCTAAGTTCCCTTTCCAACCATTAAAATTATAATTATACAGCGGGCCAAATGTATAAGTTGCTTTCATTTTTGAAGAGGTTGCTACGGTTGAGTTTACTCCGTTTATAATAATTAATCCTGAAAGTGAGTGGCCTTTGCCAAATTCTTTTTTTGTCCAGGTGAACCCCAATGCTTTATAGTTTTTCAACGGATATGTGGTACCAAAAACAGGCTCTCCAGCCTGATTAAATGCAGCACCGATATGCCATTGAAATTTGTTTTTTTTATCAAGGTATTTTAATAACAAGGCATCATGCGAAATAGTCAAATTGGCCCAATCTAAATTTCCGAATAAACGATGATCGTCATATGCCAACTCTTGCCTGCCCATTTTTAATGAAAGCCCTTTTTGCAAATCAAGCTCGAGCCAAAGTTCATTTACCTGTAATCCAGCAAGGTCTTTTCTTTGGTCTTCATCTCCCCAGGTTCTACTATCTTGTATAGATATTTTTGAACTTATTTTATCTTTTTTAAAGTCGAATATCAGCCTCGCCCTTTGACCAACAAAAAACGCAGTTTTAGCAGTATCAGCCGCCAGTGTTTTATATCCATGCCTTAGTTCTGGCCTAACCCTGTATTGACCAGTTATGGAAAATGAATTTTCCTGACCTTGACTTTGAAATGCATTTAGTAATGCTAATGATGTAAGAACCATCAGCCTTTGAAATATTATCCCTTTCATTTTAAAGTAATTGTACGGTTTTTAATTTTTTCAGTATAATCTTCAAGGCTGGATTCCATCATGAATTTCAACATCTCGTTTTTTATGTTTTGGTATTTCTCATGCACTGGGCAGGGGTTAAGCGAAGAGCATTTTTTCAACCCCAAAACACAGCTTTCTATCAGGCCCTTGCCATCAATCGCTTCAACAATCTCCAAAAGGCATATTTGTTTTTTTGGAGGTATTTGAAAACCACCCTTTGCGCCTATTGTAGAAACCAACAATCCTTTTTTTCTTAGTTGTTGTAAAATTTTTGCAGTAAATGCAGAGGGGGAATTAATACCTTTTGCAATTTCTTGTAAACTGCATTTTTTATCCTCATTACAGGACTTAATGAGAATCATTGCTTTTATTGCATATGTACATGCTTTGCTAAACATATTTCTAAATTTCAAGGCAAAAATAGTATGATATTTGTAATTCGGATAAAATTATCCGAATTACAAATATGATTTTCATCGCAAAGTCAAATGATTGTTATCAGTTTGTTTGTATAGGTATACTTCTTTACTACTTTTCCGGAATTTGAGTTCAAGGAACAATTTAAAATACAGATTGAATATTTTAAGGACAGGAACAGCATTTTCATAAGGAAATCATGCGCCGCAACCTACTTGAACTTTCTATAACAACGTATTCGGGTATTTCTGAAGTCAATTTTAATGTGTATGGTTTGTATTGAGAGGTGCAAATAATATTGTATTGAAGGGGAAAATGCTTTTTTGTGGAATTATCTTAAGTAAAATGGCTTTACGATATATTTATTAATGTTGTTTAAAAGGGATCACTATATTTTTGTTGTTGTTTTCTTCGTTTCTACCCGTTTTTACAATTTACATTTGGAGCAAGTGGGAACATTTTGTCAAATGTTTTAACTGGGGTCAGTTAGTCTTTGTAACTAATGATGTTGCTTATGGCTGGGATGGTAAACTAAATGGAAACCCACAAGAAGCAGGAGCTTATATTTATCAATGCAGATATTCCACTTGCCTTGGTGCGTGGCACACGCAACGTCATTTTTGCCACCCCGCCTCTCTTGCCGCCGTGGGTAGTTGCCGCCAGCTGGTCTCCGACCAACGCCTACAACAGATAGCATGTGCTGCTATGGGGTTGACCGTTTACTTTTTAGCTTTACCTTTCAAATAATAATCCGTTTCTTTAACCGGGTTTTGTGGCCGTCGGAAACAGGTTTTATGCAATTTCGGCATTCACCTAATTGGCTGCATTGTATGCTATATTATTGCTCAGCGGAAAGATTACTGAACCAATAAAATTATTTCAGCTAATCGAAAGCTGGATTTCGTGAATGACTACAAAATTAATTTATATCGCATCTGGAATAAATATCTCCAATTCACAACCCTGATCTATTTTGCTTTCAATTTTCATGGTTCCGGCATGCGCCATCACCCGATTGTAAATCTTTTTTACACCAACTCCCATATTATTAAAATCATGTTTACATCCAATTGAATTATCATTTATTCTAAGCAGCAATCCCGTTTCCTTGTTCACAAGTTTGATTAATACTAGGTTAGAATCATTGCGTTCAAATATATTTTTAATGGCCTCTTGAACAATTCGATATACACTAATCCTAATGTCTTCCTTTATATCGAATTCGTTTTTTAATTGATTAACAAAGTTTACTTTGATATGACTACATTCTGGGAAATCAGCCAATAAATCTGATATCGCATCCTCCAATTCATAATCTGCTCCAAATGGAACCGACAACGAATGTGATAGCTTTCTTATGCCTTGCAATGCCTCTTGAATAATAGCTGCGCTTTTTTGTTGCGCTGCATCATTGCTTCCACTCATTTCTAGATGCATTTTTGCAACCGCCAATATTTGATTAATGTCTTCATGAAGTATAGTAGCCACTCTTGAATTCTCAATTTCTTGCGTTTGAATGGCAATTGTTGCATTTAGCTGTTGCTGTTTGGTTTTTTCGGCCAACAATTCTTCCTGGGCCTTAATGTTAGCCGTAACGTCTCTTTGTATGGAGAAAAAACTAATCAAATCTCCGGCAACATTAAAAACCGGGGTTATTTCTAATTCATTATAAAAGAGATCGCCATTTTTTTTATAGTTTACAATCGTTGCCTCTACCCTTTCTTTATTTTTAAGTTTTTCGAAAATAAATATAGAAACCGGGTCGAGTGGGTTCTTGTTAAGTAAAAATTCTTTTGGCTTTTTCCCAATGATCTCATTTAGCAAATAGCCCGTCATGTTTTCAAAGGCCTGATTTACCCATTCAATTCGTCCATGCGAATCAGTAATCATTGCGCTGTTCTTGGTATTTGTTATAACCATAGAAAGTTTTCGCAATTGCAATTCCGATTTTTCAATTTGCCGTACCTGCTCCTCAATCTTCTTTCTTTTTTTGTCGTTAATGGAAAGTAATACCGAAAGTTCGTCGTTCTTTTTATCAATAGTTGTATGGGATTCAATTAGTTTAGACGCTAACTCATTAGAAGTAATGAGAAGAAAACCAACTTCATAAACGGTGGCAAATAGCGCAAATACAAAATTAAGTATCCGCTCTACTTTTATTTCTGCATTCGTGATTGAAATATTCTGACTTAAATATGTAAATGTTGCCAGATAAATGACAATAACCAGCAAAATAACCGCATATAAAACAAATGCTATTTTTCGTTCCTTACCCAAAAGCGTAATCTGCGTGGCAACAAATATGGGTATAAAAAAAACAACCAATCCTGTTTGGGTACCATTAATATAAAATAATATAGCCACTAAAAATAGTGCAGTTAGAATGTACATTACTTTTGATGTAACCGTATAGCCTTTTCTAAAAAGAAAAAAATAATACGAAAGCAAAAAAGGAATAGTGCAAAAAATACATAAAGCCTCTATTAGTGAGTCTAAAAAACAATCGATAATAGAATAAAGAAGGCAATAAATTACAAGTAACAAAATCAGCCACAAATGCATCTCATCTCCCTTTCTTTTAAAATAGTTTTCCTGTGTAGTGATTGATTGAGCTGTGGTGGCCGCTGGCACCCATATTCTTCTAATCAGCTTTATCATGATGGTGGTTTTTTTTTCTTATTGGTTCGAAAAAAGAATTAAGGCTTTAAACCCTGGCTTACTGGTTTTTTATGCATTAATACGATTGGGTAAATATCTTACTTTGGGGGAAATAAAAAAAATGAAAAGCAGAAACTAGTATTATTACTTATAAGTTATAAGGGTTTTTGTAAAAAAAGAACCCCCCTTTTTGTATATCGCGGTTTGTTGATTTTATTGAAAAATAAAACCAAATTAATTAAACAGCTTTTTCAAATTTTGCGGCTGCTAATTCTTCGGAGAGTCGGGTAATAGTTGCAAGCAATTCTTTCTGTCTTAATCACCGCCGTGGTTCGTGTCTCTCGCCGCCGTGGTTCGTGTCTCCACCGCCGTGGTTCGTGTCTCCACGAACCACCCTTCGCCGCCGCAGGTAGTTGCCGCCCCCTGGTTTATAACCAATGGCTATAGCCGAAGCCACAACGCTTAATACAAAAAATAAAAACACAACAAAAGCAATGGCGTTTATGCTGCCCGTTAGTTAGGAAACCAGACGGGGGCGGTAATTATTTTTAGCCGCCCACCGCTGTGGGTAGCTGCCGCCCCCTGGTCTTTGACCAACGGCTAAAGCAACAGCACAACATTTATTACAGAAAAATATAAAATACATCCAATAGCAATTGTGCTATGCTACCCGTTGATCTGGGACCAAACGGGGGCAACAATAATAGCTAGCCACAGAGATATCTATGGCATCAAAAATGACGCTTCAGTTCCTTATTCCGCTGCAGGGGTACTCCTCCCATAAAAACTGCCAAAATAGCGCTTCAATTTCGAATTTTAGCATCACAACCTTGCCATATTACCGCTATTTGACTCCTATTTGACAAAGGTTTGAAAGCGAGCACTCCCACATCATTCCCACATCATTCCCACATCAACCCACATAAAAGTGGACAGCTATGAAAGTGATGTGTATTTAATGTGGAATTGACTGCTGTAATGGCAGAGTAAAACCCTGGCCATCCATAAGCAGGGTATTTAGAATGAATAAGAAAAAAAAGCTGAAAGATGGATGGATTAACCAAAAGAAGGGGTAATCCCGTAAAGCTGGTTCGGGAAGACAGGAAAAACAGCGGTGGGTGATCAATCAAACATTGGTTCTCCGCATCTACATTTGGGGGTAAAAAGCTCCACCTTCGCCAAGCCCCAAACCGTTATGGCCAATTATCAATTCTATATAATTGTGCCAATGAATAAATTATAATTTGAGAATACAATAAAAATAAATTATCTTAAAGTATTCAACCTATTTATGAAAATTAATTATAAATACATAATTATTTCAATTTCGGTTATTGGTCTTCTCTCTTCTTGTAATACATT
>CANNJE010000074.1 GCA_947504605.1 Chitinophagaceae bacterium | reverse complement strand
CTTTAATATAAGCTTTGGCAAAATAAAACAGACTGTCAGCACCTGCAATTTCAAATCCTTTTATATAACCATATTTATCCGGGGTAAGCAAACCAGATCCTGTATTTTCAAAAGTAAGAATGAGTTCATTGCCTTTTATTTCCATTGATTTAAATGAGGGACCATTGCAAACCATTTGTTTTCCATATAAATTATTTAATGCAAGTGCTGCCAGTCTTTTACCTACATCCTGTTTATTGGTTGGATGAATATCTTTTGGATTGGTTACCAGATCTGTTGTTACGACCATACCTGTATTTGGCAAAGCCAATGTCATAGTTTGAGCTTCTCTAAGCTCTGCCCAGCCACAGCCTTCATTGCTGTTACCGGGATTATTAAATGTGGCCAGTTGCACAAAATAAAAAGGCATGTTTGGTTTATTCCATTGCTGCCGCCAATCATTAATCAATATTGGAAATGCCTTTCTGTATTGAAAAGAGCGACCGGCATTTGATTCGCCCTGGTACCATAATACTCCCTGGAAAGCAAAAGGAATTAAAGGATGTATCATTGCATTATAGCAAAGCGAAGGAAGCGAATTTTCGTTGGTTGATTTTTTAACAGACTCCACCTGGAACTTCCAACTGCCGCTCAATGGTATGATCGTTTCTCCGATACTTAATTTTATATCTGCAGCATTGCCATAAATTCCGCCACCACCGCCATTGTCAACCACTCTTACAGCAATTACATTTTTCCCTTCTTTTAAAACACCGGGCGGAATGGTATATTTTCTTATGGCATTATGTTGGCTTATGATTCCCACTTTAATGCCGTTAACGAATGTTATATCCTCGTCATCTATTGTTGAAAGATCCAATATTGCTTCTTTATTAAAGGCAGTAGATGGCAATACGATTGTTTTTCGTAACCACACCACTCCATCTAATTCTCCGATGCTTTGTTGTTCCCACAATTGTGGTTGGTTTAGGGTTGGCCATTGGGAATCATCATAAGTATCCCTATTGAATAAAGCGCTGTTAAGAGCATTCGGTTTTGTACCCTGTAATGCCTCGATTCTTAATTCGGTGCTTCGAACTTTTAATTTAGCAAGAGAATCCAAATTTATTTTAGGCATACCTGCAATCATTTCTCTAAACTCATCACTGCTTTCAAATCCTTCACGGCTTATCCATGTTTCAATATTAGTTCCTCCCCAGGAAGCATTAATTAAACCAATAGGAATTTTGAGTTCGTTATAAATATTCTTTGCAAAAAAATAGCCAATACCCGTAAAATTGCCAACCGTTGTTGAATCACAAATGGCCCAGCTTCCTGCTCCAATATTATTGTTTGGCATTGAACTGATTTCTCTTGCAACTTTAATATGCCTGATGAAAGGATTATTGGCCATTGCAATCTCTTTCTTTGCATTCATCGACATACCAACTGTCCATTCCATATTTGATTGACCACTGCAGACCCATACCTCTCCGACCAGTACATTTTTTATCTGTATACTATTTTTTCCTTTTACAATAAGATCATAAGGGCCACCGGCATTTTCGATATCAAGCCTTACCATCCATTTCCCATTTTTATCTGCCTTTACCCATTTAACCTGCTTATTAAACCGCACCTCAATTTTTTCACCGGCATCTGCCCAACCCCAAACAGGAATTAAAACGTTTCGCTGCAAAACCATGTTATCTGAGAATATATTAGGCAGTTCTACTTTTGCAAATGAAACCATGCTCAGTAAAAACATCACAAACAATAAATAATATTTTTTACCCATTTTGTTCTATTAAATCAATGCAAAAAATTTCATAGAGGCATTTATATTTTTTAATATTAAATCAGCAACCCTCTCCATGAACATTCCAAGTAGTAAAGAAAAAAAACAAGCATTCTAGCAGAGTAATATCCTTATTTATATATTATTATTCGATAATTAATTATTGCTTATGCCGAGTGTCATTTTTACAGAAAATACAGGGGTTTTTAAACAGGGGTTTTACACATAAGCATAAAAATAATTAAACTAAGAAGTAAGTGTTTTCCAGAAAGGAAGTTGCTTAACCCCCAATTAAAAGAATTGTAAATTAAACATCAATTCGGTATTAAAAAATAAAACAATTTAGCATCATACAATCTAAAATAAAAGTTGGTAAAATTAAGGGTTGTTTAAGTTTGCTCACGCTTTCCAAAACAACCCTTTGATTTTTAAAAACTGCTAATCAAAACTGCATTTATTAAAATTGCTAATGAAGCAATGGTAATTTTATTTTTTACAGTATCCACCAAGGAACTTTATTAACCCCATCAAATCCACCAAACTGCTCATCAACTGCTTTTTTGTAGTTTACCGGGTTCTTGGTCAATTCATCCGTTGGATATTTCCAGCGTTTTGGAAATACGGTTGGATCATCCGTATTTAAACTGGTAGCCGGATTAAGCGTAAAGTTTGGATATCCTGTACGTAGAAAGTTTCTATACCCAGACATATTACCCTGGAAAAAATCGATAAAATACCTCTGCATCCATATTTGTTGCAAACGCTCCGTTTTGGTACCAGCTATTTTATAAGCGGCCTCACCGGTAAAGTAATTATTGATATAAGTCTGGTCAATCGCCATTCCATGAAGATTTGCCGGTAGTGAGCTTGGCAAAGTCCTATAATAATCAAGCATGGCTTTCACGCCGTTTTCATAGTAAGTCTGTGCTGAAGCAGTAACCCAACCTTCCTCTATCGCCTCTGCAATAATGAAACATTGTTCGCCATAGGTTAAAATTAGCATTGGATCTCCTGCTCTTGGTATGGTATAGCGTTTGTTTACCAAAGAATATTTGCCGGCTGCCCTGTTAAGATCAAGAACACCAGAAGCTAATTCTGAAGGAGCCCCTTCATAAGCGGCAAAATCACTTTCCAGTGAACCACCGGTAATCTTATATGCTGCAGGCTCTGCGAAATAAAACAACCTTCTGTCATTTACATTTCTTAAAGCATCTACCAACAATTTTGAAACTGCCAAAGTGAGCCGTTGGTTTTCACCATTGTAAAAAGGATGGCTGGCATTTGCATTATCTAAATAGCCTAATTGGAAATTATTTGTATTGTCAACCATTAAATTACCTGCAGCTACTATTTCCGCAAAGCGTGTTTTTTGTGCAGGGGTGATTTTTTTACTGATGGTTTGTAATACTTTTAATTGGAAAGCATTGCATAGCTTGCGCCATTTTACAGCATTTCCTCCCAACATGATATCTCCATTAAAATTTACACCTGCAGCAAATTTCAACTCGGCAGCTTTCAAATCAGCCAATATGCCGTCAAATACTACTGACTGCTTATCATACATAGGCTGGCTTATTCCATCCTCTGCTTTTCCAGCTTCCGAATAAGGAATATCACCCATGTCTAATGTAGTGTAATAACCCCAATATGCTTTCAAGAATAAAGCTAATCCCTCATAAGAAGGAAGTGCCGGGTTTCCTTTAGCAAATTCAACCATTCTTTTTGTACTGGTTAAGTTTTGATACCACCCAAAACCTCCATAAGGCCAATACGAACCATAATATTGGTAAGGATTGCCACCTGCCGATACATTTGTACAATGCTTGGCAAATAACTGGGCCGTGCCCCAATCCGTAGGATTAGGATTCCAAAACCTGAAAGTGCCTCTTAATACCTGGGTAGCCAACAAATCAGGTGAAACAGAAGTGGGCACATCCGGGTTGGTATTTAATTCATCGAATTTTTTACATGAACTTGCAATGGTAAGTGAAACAGTTGCAAGCAGTATATAATATATTTTTTTCATTGCTTCTATTTATTTAAAAGTTGAAATTAAGTTTAGCCCCTAGGTATCTTGTTGATGGATCTGTAAAATCTTCATTCCCACCGTCAGGATCTGAATATTTAAACTGTTTTGCCTTCAACAATACATTTTGACCAATTAAACTAATAGATATCCCTTTTGCAACATTATGTAAAAACTTTGCCGGCACATTGTATGATAAAGAAATTTCACGCAGTTTGAAAAATGTTCTGGAATAGGTATCGGCTTTACTTCCATTACCTCCCCAGGCGCTGCTGTTGTGCAGGTCGAACATATAATTTTTATACGTGGTTTTTACATCATTGGGTGCAAATACACGGGTATCTGTTAAAATATTCCCATTGGCACCAAATGTTGCAGAACCCGATACAACTTTTACTCCCTGCCCCAAATAGTTATTAGTGCCAGGTGACTTAACATCTAAATCCCTTTCTGCAGCGATTGCATCAGGGTGAACACCCGATTGCCACATATAACTTTCTGTTCTTGTATTAGCCAGTCCTCCACTTACTCCATCAAAAGACACAAATAAACTAATGTCCTTATACCTCAAATTAGCGTTGGCGCCCCAAATAAATTTCGGATCCCGGTATCCAAATAATACATCATAGCCGTGCACAATTGGTCTACCACTTCCATTGTGGATGATATTCCCGGATGGGTCACGCAAGAAATCTCTGCTGATAAAATGATCAGCCCGTTCTCCCACTTTTACCCATGGTTTTACCGCAGAATATTTAGGGTCTAACTTGTTATAGTAGCTGGCAAAAGTGCTCCAGTTAAGCCCAATATTTAATTGCCAATCTTTATTTTTTACAGCAGTGCCATTTAAAATTACTTCCCAACCACGTCTTGTTATTTCCTCTTGAGAATTAGTTACAATTCCGCCGTAACCAGATGCTTGTGATAAACCTACTGTTGTAATACGATCAAAATCTCTTCTTGAATAATGGGAAACATCAACCATTAAACGGTTCTTTAGAAACATAGCCTGTAAACCCTGCTCATACGTTTCTGAACTATTTGGGGCAATGGTTGGCGAATATAAGTTGCCGGGAACTCCAGCTCCATTCAATGTACCCCAAGTACCAGCACTGATAGAATAACTGCTGTTAATTTCATATATAGAAGCCGGCCTTTTTGACATTGTCCAGGAACCTCTCAGTTTCAATAAATCGAGCCAGTTTTTTGTGTTTGGTAACAATTCTGAAACGATGAAACTACTTGCTACTGATGGATAAAAATAGGAACGTTGTGCTTTTGCTAAAGTTGAACTCCAGTCATTACGACCAGTTGCTTCTATAAATGCCAGTTTTTTCCAGGAAACACCAACACGGCCAAATACAGAATTAACCTGTTGCGATTGAACACTCTGGTTTACAGTGGCAGGACCTACAGAAGCAGCCAAGGAGAAAAAACCAGGGACAGAAATACCATTATTTGTACCGCCATTAATATTATTATCTCTTCTGAAGAATATTGTTCCCCCGGCAAGGTATTCAACATTAAAATCTTTTGTTATTTTCTTATCACCACTTAGTAAAAAATCAGAGTTAATACTGGTTCCTGTATTTTGCCCTATATTATAACTGCCAACCAGTCTGCCATTCCACACACCTCCGTTACCTGGCACAGGTACTCCGCCAGTAAACAATACAGAACCTTTGGAAAGTTTTACTTCTCCAATTTCTTTGTAAAAATCAACACCAGTTCGAAGGGTGGCTTTCAACCAATCCGTTAACTGATAACTAGAGGTTATATCAGCATTAAATACATCACGGGATATCTTATTTACTTTTTCGTAGCTGTCAAAATAAGGATTGTTTTCATCCCTGCCAGCATTTTGTCCGGCTGCATTCAGTCCAAAATGGTTCTGCTGCAGTACTCCTGGAGTTATCCAATAATTGTTTTTGTAGTCTGCAAGTTTCCAATCAGTAGGTGACCAAATTAATATAGAATACATACGATCATATGAGGTATAGTTATTAGCCCCAATATTTGGAGATGATTTTCTAGCATATGAAAAATTGGTACCTATTTTAAATTTATTTACATTATAATCTGCTCCAAAGGAATAAGTGTATTTCTGTAATTTCGAATTTGGATAACGGCCTTTATTTTCAGTCCAGTTCAAAGAATTTCTAATGGAAAGATTATCCTTTTTATACACAAGGTTTAAATTATTATTAGTCACATAACCTTGTTCCAGAAAATCTTTGAAGTTATCTTTACCAACAGGTAAATATGGTCGTAATGTATTGGTCTTGGTAATAGGATCCCATTGCAGTCTCATCGTTCCATCCATTTTTGGACCCCATGAATTGTCGCTGTATTGATCATAAACACTATTGTCTCCACGGCCATACACAGATTGAACCTTTGGGATAGCCAAAAAACCTGCTGTAAACATGGTATTAGTTGTAAGCTCCAATGTTAAGCCCGATTTATTAGTACTGCCATTTTTAGTAGTAACCAATATGGCACCGTTTGCACCTCGAAAACCATACAAAGCAGAAGCGGTTGCCCCTTTCAAAACACTGATTGACTCAATATCTTCTGAAGATATATCGCCTAAAGTTTTATTTTGATAAGCAATCCCATCTATTACTAATAAAGCGTTCTCTCCACGCACTGTAACAACGGGAACGGCTGCGAAATCCTGTGAATTTCTAACCAAGACACCGGCTACTTTACCCGTAAGCGAGGTAGCCACATCAAGACCTGAGACTCTTTGCAAATTCTCTCCGGTTACTTTTTGAACAGCATATCCAAGTGCTCTTTCTTCTCTCTTTATACCAAGAGCTGTTACTACAACCTCTTCCATACTTTTTGCACCTGTTGTAAGTTTAACATCAATAACGGCTCTTCCGTTTATTGTTTCCTGTACTGTTCCGAAACCAACGGAACTAATAACAAGAATTTTAGCAGTAGCTGGAACCGAAATTGTATAATTACCATTGTCGTTAGTACTGGTACCTATTTTGGTCCCCTGCACTATTACGGTTGCTTTGGAGATACCATTTCCTTTATCATCTACAACCCTGCCTGCGACTGTTTTGGTTTGAGACCAAGCCACGGATGAGATGAGTAATAGAAGAAAAAAGAGACTCCTTTTTAAGTTTTTTTCATATGCATTTTTTTTGATTTGGTAAAAAATAATCCCTAATCGCAAAGTACAAACGTTTGCGCAATTAGGACAATCGATTATCCAAATGTAATATTTTGTTTTTATAAAACAAATATTTTTAACATTTTTTTTAAAACCCTCTTTTAAAACTAGTAAAACAACAGCAAAAAAATCAGGTCTTCCCACATGCCCATTCCCCCAACTAAATTATAAACTCTTATAGCAATTACATTTTCCTTATCCCACTGTACGGCTGTTTCCGGAATAATATACACCCTTTGTTTTTCCCATTGGGTAATATAATGGGGAGGAAAAGAACCTGTTTCGCCAATTAATTTTCCATTAAAATATGTTTGGTCAGCAGCATCAATTTTGCTTAGGCTCAGCTTTATACCCTTTCCGGTTGTAGTTTTCATACTTGATGGTATAGTCATTTTAATTCGATACCAGCAATAGGAAGAATCTTTTCTAAAACTTTTTGCCAACTGTTGGCCGGACCAAACATGGTCGTTAAAAGTTGGATTGGCCCATGCCGGATCATCACCAAAATTAAACTTAGCCTCTTTGGATATATTGATTGATTGGGCGATTGTTGCCTGGCAAATAATACAAAGCATCAGTGCCAAACCTAACTATTGATAAAATGATTTTTTCATACGCTTACAATATTTAGCGTTATTTATTTTTTCTAGTGGCAAAGTTTTTTATCTTGATTTGTACCCTAGCTATAGAAAAAAAATCATTACATCTTTTATACTTCAAATTCAATCCTGCTCCACTTTTCGGGTAAATGTGTATCATAAATACCTTGACTGTTCAAAACCATTGCAGGATGTGGCGTTGTTTCTATTCCAGAATGCATTAATTTTTGAAATCTTCCTAAAAAGATATTCCAAATATCTCCTTGTGAAGGTGGTAAGGTTCTGCCATTTGCCAATAATTCAAGACTACTCCACGGAATAGCTATTTCGACACTCCAGCCGTTATCAATGTCCGTGTTATCATTCAATGTTCCATCTACTTGAACAGCGGTTTGTAAACCTGGCATATCAAAATGGGTAAATGCCCAGCGAATACCACGAGGGTGGTCACCTTTCCAGAAAGTTTCAGCACTACGATCGTGGTTACCACCAAAAGTATATGATTGAGGATGATGAACATCAAATTGTGGTGTGTCAAACCTACTCCCCTTGGCATACGCATCTTTCCAAATAAAAAAAACTTCGTACACCGTATTTAAAGCATTTACTTGAAATTCGTAATAACAATCGCCTCCATCAATAAAAATTTCTAAGGCATTTTCCAAAAAAATGAGGCTGTCTCTTTCAGTAAAATTTGCTTCAACAAAAGGTTCTTCTACGGAAAAGGCAATATAAAGATGGGTGTTGTCCCAAAGCAAAGCGGTTTGTGTGTTATACATTCCCGCTTCACCAGAAACCATATCCACAAAGCGTTTGCTCCATTTGGCATTTTTCCATACTTCCTTGTTGATGTTACCATCAATTGTGATACTTTTAGAAATCTTCTCTGCTATATAATCTGGTTTGTTCATAATTATTTATAATTATCCATATTTTTCAGTATGCCTAAATGTATATGTGCACCTTGATGACATGCATCTAATGCCTGTACTTCCAACAATAATTCATTAGCCTTATGCAAATTTCCTTTCCCTAATTCGCCTAAAGCAATCATATATTTGCAATGAATAAAATTGCGAAGATTCAAATCAATATCAAAAATTGATAAATCGGGGAGTGATACAGCGAAGTAATCAATCTTAATTTCATCCTTTAGGTGATGCTCGCCAAAATCAATTAGTTGATTAAAAACGGCATTCGCCAAGGCCTCTTTTCCCAACTTTAATAAAGCCAGTCCACGATAGAATATTTTATCCGGTTGAGGGTCATTATAGAAAATTGCCTGGGCTGGCAACGTTTCGCCAGACGAGGCTTTTTCGAAAAAATTATTTGATTCTTTTTTCATCCCAAGTTTTCCCCAAACACATCCCTTAAAAAAATCAATATCGTTTTCAGGAGTATTATACAACTTCCCTTCGCCGAGGCTTTCAGGATACTTTTCTAATTCATTTAATAATACAAGGGCTTCTTCAAACCTTTTATTATAAAACGCCTCTTTAGCTTGTTCGATATGGCATATTAAAAACTGTCCTGTAACTTTTCCTTCTCCACCCTCCCAAGGATGGAAATTTCTTGCTGCCAATAATTTTGTAGCTTGTTCATATTGACCCGTTAAGGAATGCAAGAGGATATACTCAAGATATAAGTCATCTCGTTCTGCGACAAGTAATTTATGGTTTTCTAAAAAAGCAAGACGCTCTTTGGGCGATTTATTGAATTGTTTGTATAACTGATCCAATTCAAATAAAACTCGTGAATCAGTTTCATCGCAACAAAAAGATTTTTCAAAAGATTCAAGAGACTTATCCTTCAGGTTAAATTTATTGAAATAGGCTATGCCAAGATTTCTAAGTGTTGTTGGAAATTTATCATAAATCGCTATTGATTTTTCCCAGCAAATTCTTGCATCAGAATAACGGCGTTTTGCATAATAAAAGTTGCCCATATAATAAAGGGCCTTATAATCCATTGGATTTATTTCGGTTACTTTTTGTAATACTTCAATATCTTCTAATCGGTTTGGGAAAACCTTTTCTGGTGAACATTTGAAGCCTTTATGGAACCATTTTTTTGCAAGCTCAATATCCCCATTGAGCAAAGAATAGTAACCTAAATAATAAAAAACAAGTGGGTCATTTTCCGAATCTGCAATGAGCGACAACAGCTCAAATGCTTCGGTAAATCCTCCTCCATTTGCATAATCAATTGATAGTTCAATGTAGTTATGACTGTAATCCCTCATCAACTTTTGCAAATCTTTTATCACAACGGTTGCCTTGTCTGCTTCGCCCAATGCCAAAAGGGATTTATATAATTCATACCTACTACCAAAATCAAAATGATCAATACATAACGATTCTTCAGCCCATTCAATTGCAACATCATATTTTGATAAATTGTAAAGAATTACTGCTTTAAGATGCCTTGCTTTAAGACTATGGCAGTTTTTTACAATTGATTTTTCTACCAATAATAATGCGTTATTCCAGTTTTTTCCTATTGCTTCAATAAAAGCTAACTGCAGATAAGCATTATCCTGCATTGCAGCATTCCAAGCGCTTTTATAAAAAAAGGAATAGGCCTCATTAAATCGTTTCTGGTATTTTAAAGTAAGACCAAGATTGTAAATAGGTTCGCTGTCATAAGGATTAGGATTGTGTTTGTTCAATTTTTCAATTGCATTTCTAAAATAAGCTTCGCTTCTTATATATTCCCCTTTTTTTAAGTACAGTAGTCCTAATGCATTATTATTTCGTATGTCAGAAGAATCCCTTTTAATGGCTTCTAAATAATAATTTTCGGCAGAATATGTGGCATGACGATATTGCTCCAAGTGGTAACCCGCCAAGTATAAATCTTCATTAGAAAGTAATTCTCCAGGTGATAGTATTGGTTTTGCAGGATCAGGAATTGGAATATCTTTCTTTGTTACTGGCTTATAGTCAATGAGTACCCTTTCAGAATCATCAAAAATTTCAATGCTATAATTTTCGGCATCTAAAACAGGGGATAGTAACTGGATGCTTTCTGAAAATGTTATTGTAGGAGATAGCAAAGTAGTTTTTGAATAAATTTCAAGACCATTTTTAAGCAAAACAATTTTGACGTTTCTTTTTGCAGTGACATAAACCCCCATATTTGCGATATCTCCGTTGATTTCAAAATTTACCATTGCTTCAATTGAAGCATTTTTTACATAGCCAATTTCTTTATAAGGCATAAAATATTGCTTGAACTCTCTAGCTTCGTTTGGCATAATCCAACTAAAATCGGGCTGATTATCGGTAAACACACCACACATCAATTCAAAGTATGGACCATCTGTATCAGTCAATTGCCTGTCCCAAGCCTTGCCAAATTCACCACAACCCCAAGTCCATTGTTTCTTGCCTGGGCTGATATTATGATCCGCAATATGCATCATCCCAGCACTTTTCTTGTGATGATATCCTCCCACAAAATTGAATTCGCTGTTTACCGCCATATAAGAAGTAGGTACAGGAATATTTGAATATCTTGAAATATCAGTGCCAGGAGAATAGTCAACTTTATAATAAGTTCCTGTTGCAATCGGGAAAGTACTTACATCTCTTTTCCCATGATCAAAAACAGCATGAACATCAGGAGGAAATACACTTTGATAATGCTCATCAACAGCAACTGCTGGATTGGCCCACCATAAGAAAGTTTGGGGAAAATCGGTTCGGTTATAAAGCTTGGCATGTAATTCAATATATGCTTTGTCTGGATATAGCGTAAATCCTAATGCACATTTTGTACGAAACATTTTTTCATACTCATTTACCCAAACCGTTTTACTGCCATCTTTATTCTCCACAATTGTAAAATCAATAGCATCAAAAGTAGAGGGACGGTGATGTTGCGGCCAGTTAAACTCAATGCCTCCGCTAATCCATGGGCCTGCAAGACCAACTAATGCAGGTTTTATTACACTGTTATAATAAATAAAATGATAATCATTAGTTTTATCATAAGCCATTTGAATACGACCTCCCAGCTCGGGAAGAATCATTATTTTTAGGTACTCATTTTCGAGATAGAGTGCTGTCCAATTCTTATCTTCTTTTTCATCAAAAACTTTATCAATTACAGGATGTGGATATACTACACCACTACTGCCTTGATAAATCCTTTTTTCTAGAAACATAGGATTTTTATCAGGGGTTCCAATCTTGTAAGTGGGAATTTTAACCAATTCTTCCCAAGCTTTTACTTCCATTTTTTTGATATATTAGTAACAACCTTTTTATTAATGACCTGAAAATATATTATCCATATCTTCAAGTGTTTTCCCTTTTGTTTCCTTTACCTTGCTACGAACAAACCAAAAACCAACTACACATATACCTGCATAAATATAAAACGGTGTATAAGCACCTAACTTGCTGGCAATAATTGGAAAGGTAAAAACCAGTAAAGCATACGAAATCCATAAAGCAATTACTGCCACAGAGGTAGCCAAACTCCTTATTTTATCAGGGAATATTTCAGCAATTAAAACCCAGGTAACTGGTGCAATCGACATTGCATAAACCCCTATAGCTGCAAGAAGAGACCAGGCAGCCAGAGGAGACTTTTGTTGCAATAATAACGCACTAATGATATATAAAAATGCCAGTGTAAGTGAACCAAAAAGCATCAATGGTTTTCTGCCAAGTTTGTCTACCTGCCACATGGCAATAATTGTAAACAGTAAATTAATGATGCCTATAAATACGGTTTGTTTTAATTGATCCTCTTGGCTAAAGCCAATACTTTCAAAAATGGTGGTGGTGAAATTAAATACCACATTGATGCCACAGAATTGCTGAAATACAGCCAGACCCATACCAACAATAACAGCTGGTAAAAACGCTTTGCCAAACACATCTTTATAACCAACTTTATAATTATCTTCATTGCTATTTTTTAACCTATTTGCAGTAGTTGAAATTATTTCTTTTGCGTAATGTGTTCCACCTATTTTATTTAAAACAGTTTCTGCTGCTGCTTCATTTCCCATTTTTAATAGCCATCGTGGGCTTTCTGGCAACCACATCACGCCTAAAAAAAATAATACTGAAGGTATTACACCTAAACCAACCATCCAACGCCATGAATCAATTCCTTGATTGCGTAATGAATAGTTTATAAGATTTGTAACCAGAATTCCTGTTACAATTGTTAATTGGTTTATAGCTACCATTCTTCCTCTTATCTTTGCAGGAGCAATTTCTGCTATATACATCGGAGAAAGCATTGAAGCCATTCCCACACCAATACCTGCAACAAAACGAGCCATAATAAAAAATTCACGAGTAGATGAAAACGCCATCGCCAATGAAGAAAGCATAAAAATAGCGGCAGCAGTCATTAAACCAGTTTTTCGTCCATATTTTTCAGCCAATTTTCCCGCAATTAAACAGCCTGCAATGCAGCCCAGTGCAAGCGATGCAGTTGCAAAACCTTCCCAATATTCATTAAATAAAAATTGCTCTTTCAAAAAAGGAAGGGCACCAGAAATAACAGCAAAATCAAAACCAAATAAATAGCCTCCTAAAGCTGATATGAAAGAGATTGCAAGAATGTATCCCTGTTTGAAATTGTTTTGATTTATTTGCATAATTTATTATTTACTAATTTTCACCATCACAACTCCTTGGGCTGGAACAGCTACTTTATACTTTTGCTTGTAAACTCCCAAATCTTTCTGATGCCACAAATCACGAACAGTATGTTTTCCCATTATCCCTAATTCAGCCCAATTTACTTCCACTTCTGCAAAGTGCTTCCCCCGGTTAAATAATCCAACAGCCTTGGAACCATCAGCCAGGTTTTTGACCATTAAAAAACAATTTTCAGATTTCTCGATAACCAATCCACATTCACCTAAAACATCCTGATTTACTTCAATCACTTCAGGATTACACAAAACATTAAGGGTAAACGGATCTAGCTTCGACATATCTCCGCTATAAATAAGTGGAGATGCTAACAGGCTCCAAAGCGACATATAAGCGTATTGCATAGAAGGCGACATCTTCGTAAGTTCTGGAGCTCCCATTTTATGGGCATTACCAATCCAACCAATCTGAATATAATCTGGGTCATTCCATTCACCTGGTTTTTGATACTGTCTGTATTTAGTATTCTTGATGGCAATATCTATAAATTTATCTAATTCAAATCCCAGATCATCACCAGT
>CANNJE010000073.1 GCA_947504605.1 Chitinophagaceae bacterium | reverse complement strand
TTTATCAGCATTGCTACGCAAAGGCCGGAAACCATTATGGGCGACAGTGCCATCTGCGTGAACCCTAACGATGATCGCTACACGAATTTAAAAGGAGCTTTTGCACTGGTACCATTAATCAACCGAAGAATTCCCATCATTTTTGATGAATATGTAGATCCTGCATTTGGTACAGGTGCATTGAAGGTAACTCCGGCACATGATATCAACGATTATAATCTCGGTTTAAAACATACACTGGAAGTTATTGACACTTTAAATGCAGATGGTACTTTAAGCGAAGCTGCACAAATATATATTGGGGAAGACCGTTTTGCCGCCCGCAAAAAGATCATTAAAGAATTAGAAGAAAAAGGACATCTTACCAAAGAAGAAACTTACCAAACACGCCTTGGATATAGCCAGCGCACCGGAGTGGTAGTAGAACCCCGCATCAGCACGCAATGGTTTGTAAAAATGAAAGACCTTGCACAGCCGGCATTGGATGCGGTAGTAAATGGCGACATAACCATTCACCCCGGAGATAAATTTCTGGCTACTTACAAATACTGGCTGGAAAATGTAAAAGACTGGTGCATCAGTCGCCAACTTTGGTGGGGACAACAGATACCGGCATGGTATGACGGGGAAGGCAGAATGGTGGTAGCCATAACAGAGGCTGAAGCGAAAGAAAAATTCAACACAGAATACGCAATAAACGATGCTCAAATAAAGCAGGACGATGATGTTTTAGACACCTGGTTCTCCTCTTGGCTTTGGCCCATGGAAGTATTCAACGGAATTAGCAACCCGGGCAATGCAGATGCTAAATATTATTATCCGGGAAATGTATTGGTAACAGGTCAGGATATCATTTTCTTCTGGGTAGCAAGAATGGTGATGGCCGGAATGGAATATGAAAAAGAAATTCCTTTTAAAGATGTTTACTTTACCGGAATGGTTAGAGACAAGCAAGGCCGCAAAATGAGCAAGAGCCTTGGCAACAGCCCCGACCTACTAGAACTGATAGATAAATATGGTGCAGATGCCGTTCGTTTTGGGATTATGATATCCTCCCCTGCCGGCAACGATCTACTGTATGATGAAGGCAGTTTGGAGCAAGGAAGGAATTTCAATAATAAGATGTGGAATGCGCTGAAGCTTATTAAAATGTGGGAAGGAAGATTATCTACAGATGGAAACGAGCTGCTAACAGGAAATGAAGCATTTGCTACAGCATGGTTCCAAAACAGGTTAAATGAAGTGCGTGCAGAGGTAGATGAATTGATGAAACAATTCCGCCTGAGTGAAGCATTAAAAACCATCTATTCATTAATATGGGATGATTTCTGCAGCTGGTACCTTGAATGGGTGAAACCTGGTTTCGAACAACCAATAGATTCAGCAGTTTATCAAAAAACAATCGGGTTCTTTACAGACCTGATGCAATTGCTGCATCCATACATGCCATTTGTTACCGAAGAGATTTACCATTTGTTGGAAGAAAGGACCGATGATATTTGTGTAAAACAATTTGAAAAAATTGTTCCTGCAGATACTGAAATATTAAACAAGGCATCTTTACTAAAAGATGTGATCACTGGCATTCGTGATGTGAGAAACAAACAACAAATTAAACCCAAAGAAACCATTGCACTGTTTATTCAAACGGATAATACAAATGGCTATGATGGTATCCTGAATATATTAGCCAAACAGGCAAATACAAAATCAATATCATTTACCAACGAACCTGTTGCAGGCACCATTACATCCGTTATTGGAAAAGATAAATTTTACATCGAAACAGAACAGCCACTTAATGCCGGACAACAAAAAGATGACCTGCTGAAAGAACTGAATCACCTGAAAGGTTTCTTAATATCGGTAGAGAAAAAACTGGGCAATGAAAAATTTGTTCAGAATGCAAGACCTGAAGTGCTGGCGTTGGAGCAAAAGAAAAAATCGGATGCAGAAACAAAGATTAAAGTAATTGAAGAGAGTTTAGCAACATTGTAATTCAATACCAAGCCTTAATTTTGGCAGACCGCAGTGATTCGTTCTGTCAACTAAAATCAAAAAGCCTGTTAAAGTGCAATCCTGTATTATTTTCTTTCTTTAAATTCGTTTTAAACAATACCGGATAAGAAACAATTCGGATTATAAAAAAGAATGAAACATTTAAAAATTTCCCTGGCAATTGCTTTACTGGCCGCAGGCCTGCAATTAAGCGCACAAACCAAACCTCCTCTGGTAAAATTTAAACCACCCCAATTATATACCCAGTTGGGAGGTTTTCGTGATTCAGTTACCCTGTCGGTGGCGGATGCTGAAAACATCATCGGTGAAACATTAAAAATATTTGACGACAAAAAAGGTTTGTACAGCATTTCCTCTTACCAGTTTTTATACAGAAAAAGAGGGGTAACAGAAAATGAAGAAACAGGAAAAGTAACGCCGATAACAAGTATGGTATCTCAACGTTTTACAAAAACACCCTTACCAAAAACATGGATAGAAGTAATAAAACAGGATGTAAAACCCGGCGAAGAATTATTTTTCTTTGATGTAATTGCAAAAGATGCTTTAGGCAGAGTAATGTATGCGCCCAACTTTAAAGTACTTATCAGACAATAATTGGGTTACTGATTTTCCAATCAATTAATCTTTATCAAGCCATCGTATTTTACAATACATTCCTTGTATCCTTTATCACTCCCATCACAAACACGCTTTGCACGTTACCCATATTTTCCAACTGACTCAGTTTGTTTACATGGAAGTCATAGTAGGCATTCATATCTCTGCACAACACTTTTAGCATAAAATCAAATTCACCGCTGATGCTGTAACATTCTATTACTTCCTGCAGTTCGTTCATTGTCTTAATAAATTTTACGCCAGCCGTTTTACTATGTTCTTTTAAGGATACATAACAAATAACCATCAGGCTGCGGTCTACTTTGTTATGGTCTAATAGCGTGATGTATTGTTTAATCACACCACTTAGTTCAAGCCGTTTTATACGTTCATGAACGGGAGTGGTACTCAGGTGTATTTTTTCGCTGATCTCTTTAACCGTTATACGGGCATTGTCCTGCAATAGTTTCAAAATGGCTAGGTCATTTTTATCCAAAACCACAGGACCGGTAGCGATTTGTTCTTTTTGAACGCTTTTTTTCATACCAAACAGGTTATTTATCCTTTAAAAATAGTATTTAATGGACTAATATCCCAAATTTAAATAAACACTTAGAATTTTATCCTACAAAGAGTAGCTTTGCAATCTAAAAAAATATATAAATATGTCAACAGTTGCAAACTACAGCATTGATTTTTCGCTGTCGAACAAAGTAGCAGATATGAGCCTCGCAAATTGGGGCCGCAAAGAAATCCGTTTAGCCGAAGCAGAAATGCCGGGCCTTATGAGTCTTCGTGCAGAGTACGGAGCTTCTCAGCCATTAAAAGGTGCCCGCATTGCAGGTTGCCTGCATATGACTATTCAAACGGCTGTATTAATTGAAACATTGATTGCCCTTGGAGCAGAAGTTAAATGGAGCTCATGCAACATTTTCTCTACACAAGACCAAGCTGCTGCTGCTATTGCTGCTGTAGGTATTGGTGTATTTGCATGGAAAGGACAAACAAACGAAGAGTCTGATTGGTGCATCGAACAAACCCTGTTTTTCGGTGGTGCTGATCGTCCTTTAAATATGATATTGGATGATGGTGGTGATTTAACCAACATGGTTTTTGATAAATATCCTGAGTTGATTGCTGGTATCAAAGGATTAAGCGAAGAAACCACTACAGGTGTTCATCGTTTATACGAAAGAATGGCAAAAGGCACATTGCCTATTCCTGCTATCAACGTAAACGATTCTGTTACCAAATCTAAATTTGATAACAAATACGGTTGCCAGGAATCATTGGTTGATGCGATCCGTCGTGCTACAGATGTTATGATGGCTGGTAAAGTGGCCGTTGTAGGTGGATACGGTGATGTAGGTAAAGGAAGTGCTTTAAGCTTACGTGGTGCAGGTGCCCGTGTAATCGTTACCGAAATTGATCCTATCTGTGCTTTACAAGCTGCAATGGACGGATTTGAAGTTAAGAAAATGATTGATGCAGTAAAAGAAGCTGATATCATCGTTACTGCATCAGGTTGTCGTGACCTGATCACTGAAGCTCATTTCCGTGTAATGAAAGACAAAGCAATTGTTTGTAATATCGGTCACTTCGATATCGAAATTGACATGGCATGGTTAAACGCAAATTACGGTGGAACCAAAGACACCATCAAACCACAGGTTGATTTATACAATATCGATGGCAGAGACATCATCGTATTGGCTGAAGGCCGTTTGGTAAACCTTGGTTGTGCTACTGGTCACCCAAGTTTTGTAATGAGTAATTCATTTACCAACCAAACTTTGGCTCAATTAGAATTGTGGACAAACAGCGGCAACTACGAAAACAAAGTGTATGTACTGCCTAAACATCTTGATGAAAAAGTTGCCCGTTTGCATCTTTCTAAAATTGGTGTTGTATTGGACGAATTAACAACAGCACAATCAGAATACTTAGGCATTCCAAAAGAAGGTCCGTTTAAAGCTGATATGTACAGATATTAATAGACAAAACAATAGTTCATAAAAACCCCACTTAAAATAAGTGGGGTTTTCTTTGCTCCTTACTGCAAACAGACAGCAATGCTCCCCTGTCAAAAAAAAACCGTCCCATAATTAAATGAGACGGTTACCAGATATAGTATTTAAAACGATGCCCTTACTTAATAATGATCATTTCTTTGGTTGCTGTATAAATTTTTCCAGAGATTAGATCTGTAGCGGTTAACCGGTAAATATAATTTCCTCCAGACAGTTGATATTGTCTAGGATTGAATTCTATATTATAGGTACCTGCATCCTGTCTTTTGTTTTCTATACTAGCCACTTTTTTACCTTCCAGGCTGTAAACTTCAAAACGAACAGAAGCGGCTGATGATAACTGATAACGAATCATCGTTGCATCAATTACAGGGTTAGGATAATTTTGCTCCAAAGAAAACAATTCTTTGTTGTTCAATTCTAACAACAGCACAGAACTGATTCCGTATTTACCATCTTTATCAATTATTTTCAAACGATAATACCATTTACTATTACTTAGATTAGCATCATTATAAACGTAATCATTTTTTGTACTGTTACCTTTCGCCATAATATTTCCAATGCTTGTCCAGTTGGCAGCATTACTGCTTCTTTCTAAATTATATTGAGCCGTATTATTTTCAGCACCTGTAGTCCAATTTAAAATGGCATTATTTGATTTTAATTGCCCTTTAAAAGATAATAATTTGATAGGTAGTGTTATAAATGCTTCGCTACCTCCCATATAAGGACTGCTGCTCCTTGGTAAACCATCTATGTCAGTTGTATAACCAGTAAGCACGGTACCTGCCAAATTCACATCTCCAATAGAAGCTCCCGATAAATGCAAATCTGCAATTGAACTATTTACAAAAGTTACTGGTACTGACTTAGAATTGGCATCTCCTGCACTACTGGTTTGAAAACCTGCAAATGTTTGTGCGGTACTGTTCCAATAACCAGCAGTAGCAGCATTGGCAGCGTATATATTATTGTAGTTAGATAATAAAGGATTCGTTCCTCCTCCAGCTGATAATGCATAATGACTTCCCGTACCCCCACTTCTTAAATTAATAAAAATATTATTTTTTAAGTCAGTTTTGGCAGAATTTGCAGTGGCTGCAAATGTTTCTAATCCTCTGTGATAACAGGCACTCCTATTTGCCCCCGCTGTTACCGTACCATCAATTACAACAGTATTGTAATAAATATTGTGAACCCTGGTGGTACTAAAATTATTTAGTATCCCGAAATAATTAACATTATTGGCATAACTGTTACCCGAATTATCCTTACCAAGTGATATAAAATTATTCACAATATAAGTATTACCGGTACCAATTATTCCTCTAGAATTAATCCCCACAACATAAGGAGATGAAGTAACGCCAGGCGAACCATTACTTAGATTATAAATTTTATTTCGGGTAATACCGTAAAGACCATTGGTAACATAAATACCTGCTACCAAGCTGCTGATTTCGGCGGTATTGGTAGTTTTAATATCAGAAATGGTATTGCCGCTAATAATGGTAGAATCAGTAGTATATATAGTTGTAGTATACCCCAAAAATGAAATTCCTACAGCAGTGGGAGATGTAACAGCAGCATAAGGAGAATTCATTGCTACATTGGTAATTGTATTATTTAAAATTGTTGCTTTTGGCCAAAATGTAGCAGTTGCCGTAGTGCCCATAGAGGATAACAACCCAATTCCTCTTACATATCCTGTGCTCCCCCCGGTAGCACAGGATAAGTTGCTAATACTGTTGCCCGTAATATTAAAACTAGGATTTGCTACAGCAGTTGCAATAAGAGATGCTCCTGATGAAATATCAATTCTGATACCGTAAAACTGGCAGCTGCCGGTACCACCGGCATTAAACACAAGATTACTAATGGTATTATTGGTAAGATTAAATGTTGGCCTCACAGTACTGGCATTAGCAAGCACTCTTCCATTTACAATGATACCCGCTCCTGCACAACTTCCTCCTCCATTATTAACTGTAAAATTATCAACCGTATTGTTATTAAAATTTATAATGCCATCAAACCCTCCTACAAAAGCATAAAAACCAGTATTGGAAAAAGAGCCTGATGCCGATGAATAAGCAACGGTTACATTTTTCACCATATTCCCTTCTGTCATATTACCCGCTCCTGAGGCCTGGATATTAAATCCCTGGTATCCTACTACATTGGTAGATGTTCCGGTATAAGTAAGCAAATTAATAGCACCCGGTGCTGTACCTCCCGAATAATTATTCTTCACAATATGTGCATCGGTAGTCCAGGATGGATAAATTAAAACAGAAGTGTGCAAACTTTGAGTTGCCGTAGACCTTGCCACTGTTTGATAAAAACTGTTTGCATAGATATACCAGCCGGTATTTCCAGAATATAAATAAACACCCGTAGATGCAGAACCCGCAGCATTAAAGAAATCAAATACCCTGCAATTCTGAATGGTATCGCTGCTATTTTGCAAATCACTGCTGGTGCTTGTACCCGCAGAATAGACAGCAGTTGCAGCCAGTCCTGTACCATCAATATAGCAGTCTGCTATTTTATTTCCATCATTACCAGCAACAGTACCAGTACCAAAATGTATGATACCCAGCGTTGAAGAAGTTCCGGCTCCTTTTAAAACTGTATTTAGTATTTTATTATTACCCGCATCATTAATAAATCGAACCGTACAGGAAGAAGTTCCATTATCGTCATTATAAATGGTTAATGAAGCTCCACCGGCATTCATTCCATTAATGGTAACATTGTCTGCACCATTTAACACAACCAATGGCCCGGCTATGGTTCCAGATATGGTAATAGGAGTTGCAACCTCCGGCGACAAAGTAACAGAAGTGTAACTTGATCCCGTAGGATTACCTGAGCTATCTAAACTTGCAGAAGCAATTTCAGTAAGATTTTCAGTAATAGTAATTACAATACTCCCCTTATGAGTACCATCGTTCAGTTTAGAAAAGGCATCCGCAAGTGTAGGATATACACCTGAAACTTCCCCTATACTGGCCGAAACAGATACCTGTGCCTGAATAGAATTGGCAGTAAAAACAAATAACAGTCCAAATAAAATGTGTAGTTTTTTAACCATAAAACAATTGATTTTAATTAATTTTTATAAAGCAATCTCAGGATCAGTAGGGGAAAGGAAACAATCAATAAAGTGCAAGCAGAAATATTTATCGGAAAGACAACCGTAATTTTTTCATCCGTTTTATACCAGAAGCTATGCTGGACAAATCTATGTTTTTATATAAATTCATCTATAATACTATTTTATCTGATTATTGTATTATAAAACATGAAAACAACTTAAATACATCAAATAACTAAGCATTGATATCAATCTGCAATGCTACTTAAGTGCACAGATGATATTTTTATTAACATGTATGAAATGATATTATTTTATCAAATCCTGATAATATAAAGGAGTTGATGAAGAAGGGATACGAATCACTTTAAATAAAAACATTTTATATTTTGTATTATAAATCTCTGTGTACAATTAATGAGTAAAATGATTTATACATTTTTTGTATCCTGTTTATCAACGATATTTTATAAAATATAAAACAACAATGCCGCTATTTGACCTAAAAATCAAATAGCGGCAAAGACTTGATCAGAAATAAAAATATTAATTTACCCTAACCAGTTTTTTTACAACTGTTTGGGTTGCGGTTTGTATTTTAAAGCTATAAGTTCCTGCAGGCAATGAGTTATTAAAGTAAACCTTATTACCTAAAATATTGGTTGTATAAAAAACTACTTTGCCCAACACATCATAAACAGTAATATCTTTTATAGCATCATTTGAATAAACAGAAACATAATTTACAAAAGGGGATGGCCCAATAGTAACTTCAGAAAACATAGCATTCAACGTTACTTTAGCCACATCGCTGTACCTGTATTTTCCTGCATTGTCTACAATCTTCAAACGATAGTAAATATATTTCCCGCCCGCCCTATTTAACAACACATTTCTATCTGTATAATTATAAACATTGGAAGCAGCATTATGAGCAACTGTAAAATTGATTGGTAAAAAATTGATGGCATCATCACTTCTCTCCAATTCATATTTTTCTATATTTATTTCATTGCTTGTTTTCCAGTTAATGATAGCATCATACCCCTTTTTAACAGCAGTAAAACCTAACAGGTTTACTGGAAGTGGACCATTAATTGGCCCAACAATTTCAAAATCATCAATGGCAACCCCTGCCGCATTGAAAGTCACTTCAGATTTGAATCTGATTCGGAACGCAACACTAGCTTTGCCTGCCAATGCAGAAACTTCTGTTGTATTGGAATACACGGTATATGTAGTAGCTGCACCTGCAAAAAAAGCTGTATTAACCGGGAAGGCTGCATCGCCGTTTGTATTGGCAAAATTATACCATCCTGTAGCTACGGAAGTACCCAATGGCAACCAGTTTTTTCCAGAATCTATCGTGTACTCTACCCTGAACCCGTCATAATTAGCTTCAGTATTTCGTTTAGACGAAAAGCGCAATATGTAAGCTCCTGCTACAGAAAAATTATAATTGGGTGTCATTAAACTGGCATCAGAATTATCCGCATAATTTCCAACAAGTCCTGTAACCCATGCATTGGTTCCGCTTACTGTTCCATTCTTTCCTGCAACCGCAGAGTTACCTCTTTCCCAAGCTGTTCCACTTACAGTTTCAACTCCAAAATCAAGCAGATTGGTTTCAAAATTACCGCCTACCGCAGGAGTATAAGGCGTACCACGGTTTGGTAAAATTTGTATGAAGGAACTTTTAGTAAGCGAAGATGCACCGCTATTAATGCTAAGGGTCACATTAAACTGACCTGAACTTGTATAACTATGACTTGGATTTTCACTGGTAGAATTAGTACCATCACCAAAATCCCAATTCCATGAAGTTGCTTTGTAAGATTCACTGCTGTTAAAATTAATAGGAACAGCTTTATAGGTTGTTTTCCTATCAGCAGTAAACAATGCAAATGGACTTGTAAAAGCATCAGAAGAAAACAAACCACGGCCATGAGTTGCAGCAATCATTAATTTATCAGAACTCCGTATTTGCAACATATCTACACGAACATTGGCAAGACCCGAATTACTGGCTCCCCAAACAGTGCTTGCAGCGTTCAAATTATCGGTACTCCATACGCCCAGTTCTGTAGCAATAACAACTTGGTCAATATTATTAGGATTAAACAAAGCCCAGCGCACAGGCATATCCGGCAAGTTTCCTTCTACACTTGTCCAGCTGGTGCCCCCATTGGTACTTTCCCATATGCTGTTTAAACCATAATTGGTATACATAGCTAGCAAATGATTATCATCGCCGGTTTGCACTTCAATACAACTTAAATAACCTGCAGGCAAACCGGTACTAATATTGGTAACGGTAGGTGTTGCTGTATGTGCATTATCAACCTTAAAAACATCCCCGTTTTGTATTCCGAAAAATACACGATTGGCAGTATTGGGTGAAACCTTCACTGCAGAAACCACTCCTAAAAAACCTGGTACAGAAACACTCGCAAATGTTGAACCCGTTTGAGGATTATCCCACCTTCTGTACGTATTATTTGCATCACACATGTACATTTTATTGTTCAGATCATCATAATCGGTGGGGCTGATAAAATCTCCGCCTGTAGTTACAACATTCGTCCAGCTAGCACCGCTGTTAGAAGACCTGTAAAAATCATTGTACACATAAGAAGTGAATTGATACTGAGGTTGATCCTGATCAATGTGACAAAATGCCCCATCACCTCCGGTTACTTCAACTGTATTTTGCAACACAGACTGATTAAACTGATGAGATCCGTTATCCTGAGCTCCTGCCAGAAAATAACTTGAATAAGCTGTTGGATGTATGGCACAGGAAAAAAACTGTGCCGTAATATAATTGGTTCCTTGATCTGTTATGGTTGGCGTGATGGCATTCGCATTCGCTGAACGGTAAACACCGCCATCATTGACAAAATATGCAATAGACGAACTGCCGGGTTTATAAAGAATACAATGTTGATCTGCATGAGCATAAGGGAAACCAAATCCTCCATACCAGTGAGTCAACTGTGTCCAGGTACCTGCTCCATCACTCGATCTAAAAAGATCAACAGCTCCTACCATTAATACATCTTTGTTATTAGGATCCACCGCAATGGTAAGATCATACCAGGCCTGGGTTCTTGAAAAATCAGTAGCAGGTATTCCTGGATCCGCATCATCAGGTTCTGTGCGAGCTACCCAGTTTGTACCAGCATCAACAGACCTTAAAATACCATTTACAGCACTTCCACTTTCTATCAATGCATACAAATAATTGGCATCGTTGGGTGCACAGGCTATTTCAACCCTTCCAGCCACAATCGGTATGGTTTGTGCCGCAGCAAAACTAACTCCGGCATTTATTGATTTATGAATAGACCCATCTAGTGTAGCATACACATTTCCATTGGCTGCAATATCCACGTCATAACAATAATTGTTTACAGCGCCCGTAATACCTAGTCCGGTACCCAAAACTTTAGTCCATGTAGTTCCTGCATCGGCACAACGCCATAGTCCGGAATAAGTGGCCACCAAAATAACGCCCGCACTGTTAACCACGATTTTTTGGCAATAAGAAAAATTAGTATTGTTGGTATTGGCAAGCTGCGCCCAACTTGCTCCTCCATTCGTAGTCTTCCAAACTCCAAGCCCCCTGATAGCATCTGCATTACCATAACCTTCTCCGGTACAGAAATACATGATCTGTGCATTGCTAGGGTCCTGTATTATAGATGTTATAACCAGATTTGCAAACATATCATTTACTGGTGTCCAATTGGGTTCTATTGCAGTAATATTGGTTGTCTTCCAAAGACCGCCGCCTACACTCCCTGCCCATAGGGTATTTCCACTTGCATCATTAGCATCCACCAGCAATGCCCTTGTTCTTCCTCCCTGGTTTTTGGGGCCCAACTGATTCCAGTCTATGCCACTAATAACAAGGTTATTTTGAGATTGCCACAATTGGTCCCTGTATGCTTTAGCATTCAATAAACGATCCGAAGGAACATATCCCAATGCCGGATCTTTCATCATTAAAAGATTTCTTTCCATTATTTCCCTGGGACCGTCTTTTTCTTTTATAGAATCTCTTACAAATGGCTGACAGGAATTTAATAAAACCAGTATTAAAAAAGAAGATAGGAGTTGGTATAATTTAACCATGTTGATATTTTTTTTGCAATATAATTTTTTCTAAAAATAATTTTCCACTATAACAGAGATTTTTCCTGATTCGTAACTTTTGGATTTGGAATAATTCGATACCGAGCTGGATTATTAATATCGATATGTTTTATATTAAAAAATATAAAAAACGATGCTATACAATTTCCAGACCTGCTTCAAATAAAATACGCTCAAGACCATGCCCCAAAATACCCTTAACCGCATAGCCATCTTCATAAGCATGTAAATAAGCAGTAACAGCATAATGTTTTTCTTCTGTCCCCTCTAAAAAGCCACTGGCAATAATTTTTCCATCAGGCTGAATCATTCCTTTTATAGAACCTGCTGGCATGAGTTCATTTTTATCAAAGTCCAACATGAAAGCAGCACCCTGAATAGTACAACTGCAATGAACAGCTAACCCAAAAGCAACAGGCTGCAGATTATCCATGCTAATATGCACCATGCCATCTTCAAATTTTTTGACAATCATTCCCTCCTCCACAAAATGCTGAAGAGAGCCCTTTAATGAAACCTGAAAAAAAGGATCCTGCATATATTTTTCTGTCCTATTGATTTAATCCGGATAATTCCGGGGCATGAAAATAATTGGTTTTTTTTACAGTAGTTAAAAATGATTTATTATATCGCTTTTACTAACAGATTTATTTCATCAAATGTAATGATTGGATTGGCTCCTTTTCGGGAAGCCACCAATGCTCCTGTTGCACAGGCAAAACTTAAAACTTCATCGAATGGCTGATGATTAAACATGCCATATATTAATGCGGCTAAAAAACTATCTCCGGCGCCAATGGTATCTTCTACCGTTACCGCATAACCGCTGTGATAATAAAATTGTTCATTGGTATATAATACTGCTCCATCCTTACCCCTGGTTATACAAATCGTATCTGTTTGTGTTTTTTCAGAAATAAAAACAATGTTCTCTTCTATAACAGCACTGCCCGACTCCATGGATTGAGCTATCAATAAAAGTTCTTCCTCATTTAGTTTGATAAAGTCTGACTTTTTCATCAATTCTTCAACCACTGAAATGGTATAATAAGGTATTCGCAAATTCACATCAAATACTTTATAATGCGCTACATCTAATAATTGCAAAAGCGCATCACGCGACACTTCGTCCCTGCAGGCCAATGAACCAAACACTAGGGCATCTGCTGTGTTTACAGCATGCTTGAATGCTCCTGAATATTCAATTTTATCCCATGCAGAAGGATAAACAATATCGTATGTGGCAATACCATGTTCATCAAGCTGTACCCAAACCTGCCCGGTAGGCAACTCTTTGTTTACTTTAATAAATGCAGTCTCTACCCCACGCTCTTTAATAATATCAAGCAGTGCTTCGCCCAATACATCATCTCCAATGGTAGAAATAACAGCACTTGAAATACCAAGCGACTGCAACCGAATGGCTACATTCATGGGTGCCCCCCCGGCCACTTTACCTGTTGGCAAAATATCCCACAACACTTCACCAAAACAAATTATTTTCTTATCCATTTATTCCATCCTTTCGGTTTGATAGATAACTGCAGCTTTTTGTTCATCTACCATCCAAACTTAAGTTAATCCCCTGATTTATTCAACATATAACTAGTATGAACAATGTACTAACTGGTTATTGGAAACTACACGTGTTAAGGTTGTAGATGCATATCTAACATTCTATTTAAAATAAAAAAACCCCAGATTAGGGTCTGGGGTTTTAAGAAATGGTTTTACTTTTTTACAAGACTCATGTGGACATAGGAATTGAAAACCATTAGTTTCATAAGTTCGGGACCTATCAAATAAAATATTTATGCTGCTTTTATAAGAATAAACCCTTTTTTATTTACACTAAATCTAATAACCATTTACATATACATGTGCCCATTTCATTATAATTTATAAAACCAAGTATTAAAACGCAGTTATAATAAGTATTTATACTTAG
>CANNJE010000072.1 GCA_947504605.1 Chitinophagaceae bacterium | reverse complement strand
TCAGGTTTATGAATACAGCGGAACTGCTGGAAATAGTAAATACAATGCTACCACGGCAACTAATAACCCTGCAACAGCTTCTACAACAGGTATTTCTTCAACGATGCAGCAAGGTTATTTAACAGCAGTAGCTGCACCTTTATATGCAGGTAAGTCAACTTACAAACTACCGTATGTTTATGTAGCTACAGTAAGCGGACTTGCCCCTAGCACAACTTATCGTTATTACGGACTAGCAGCATCATCAACAACAGATTTTGGAACGACCAACTCAGGGGCGGGTACACTCATTTTAAATGATTATACCATTGCCACTCCATCTTTCTATACAGCAAGTACGGGAGGGTTGGGCACTGCCGGCTCTTATGGCAAGTTTACTTCTGATGCAACTGGTAAATTTACCGGAACATTTGGTTTCTTCTCTTCTACTAATGCAAGATTTGATTCAGCGAATCTGGTTTATCCTGCATTAACAATTGGATTGGATACAGGCGTATCTGCAGTAAAATATCGTTTTGCACTTAATCAGTCAATTACGATGTTAACTTTTTCTACGACAGGTCCAAATACTGCTTCATTAATAAAAGGAACTTCAGCTGCATTACCCAACAATGTTGTAGCATTATGGAAAAGTGAAGACGGTAATTCAACGGTAGCGGCAAGACCACTTAGCATGACCTTGGTGGAAAACACAGCAGCTACTATCCTCGGTTTGAATTCAATGTATGATTCAACAAATGGCAGTTGGAATACCCTTATTCCAAATGACCTTGCTAATGGGGTAAGATTAATTCAGCAATTTAACGCAGATGGCTCATTGGTAGGTTGTAATGCTGATGTAGACGGTGTATGGGGTAGTACGAATACTGTTAACCCTTCAACAGGAATTATTACTCCTCTTCAGATAAATAGTGCTGATGCTCCTCTGTCTGGCGGTGTTTGTTATAGCATCCTTCCAATCAGATTAGTAACTTTCGCTGTTCAAAAAGCAGGTAACACTTCTAAAATCAACTGGTCAACATCTCAGGAAATTAATAGCAAAGAATTTGCAATTGAAAGATCTAACAATGGTACAACCTGGACTACTGTTGGTACAGTTGCTGCTGCTGGTAACAGCAATACCAAAATGGCTTATAGTTATACTGACATCGCTCCTGCAAAAGGTATTAACTTCTACCGTCTTAAATTGGTAGATAAAGACAATAGGTTTAGCAATTCTGAAACAAAAAGTGTTTTGTTCAGCAATGCAGATGTTGTGTTGATCACACCAAATCCTGCAAGCAGTTTTGTAAACATCTACATGAGTAAAAACAACTCTAGCCTTACTCAGATTATTGTTACAGATGCCAATGGTAAAATGGTTGAAAAAATCAATACCGCAGAACAAACGTATCAGTTAAAAACAAGTGCTTATGCTAAAGGTCTTTACATCATCAGAATAGCAGGTGCTCAAAATACAAGTACACAAAAAGTGATTATTCAATAATCACTAGAACAACTTCATATATAAAAAATCCCCCGAACTTTCGGGGGATTTTTTATTCAATCATATTTACTTCTACAATATCAATATCATCATTAGGCACCACGGGTAAGTTTTTAAACCGTAAAAATATATTGCCTGTTGTAATCACATCTTTTTGGCAATACACTGCAATACGTTTTAAGCTGGTAGCACGTTCGGCAGCTGTTCCTGTCCAATACAATTCGCCCACCATGCTGCCATCAATATCATCTTTAGGGGAAGGGATACCAATAGCAGCCGCCAGTAATCTTAAAGATGTATAGTTTTTATAATCGCCAAAACGCCAGTATTGAAATGTATCCACAATATTGGTGTCCCAGGGTTTTTTATTCTGAAAATCAAGGTAGCTGGGTATAGGAAGATGATTAATAAGCAGGCGCCTGCAAATAAACGGAATGTCAAACTCTTTGATATTGTGGCCGGCAAAACACCACTTGCTGTTATGGCTTTCAATCTTATTAATGGTTGATACAAAAGCTTCTAAAATCTTCTTTTCATCATGGCCATAAAAAGACTTTACCCTCATCCGAAGGTTTTGTTCCTTATTAAAATAAGCCATACTAATACAAATAATCTTGGCAAACTCTGCCATCACACCGGCACGCTGGGGGTAAAAACCGGCAGCATCAATCCCTTCCGGTAAACTGTATTTTACTTTATCACCCCAAAGTTCTTTCCATTCATCAGAAAGATTATCAAAAGAAGGAGATACAGAGGCTGTTTCTATATCTATGATGATTAAATCTTCCGGACGGATCTGTTGCATAAAAATGTTTTTTACAAAGTACAAATTAAAAAAACAGATTAATAATAATTTTAAAAAACAAAACCCCGCTCTTTTCAGAACGGGGTTTTAATATCTAAATACTAAGTATGTACTACTTTTCTTTAATCGTCAATCTTCATTTTACCTTTTGCTTTGGCCATTACTTCTTCTGCAATATTATTCGGTGCAGGAGCATAATGACTAAATTCCATGGTAGAAGTAGCACGGCCACTTGACAATGAACGCAATTGCGTTACATAACCAAACATTTCGCTCAATGGTACTTTGGCTTTAATAACCTGAACACCATGTTTGCTATCCATACCTTCCAACATACCGCGACGACGGTTCAAATCACCCGTTACATCACCCATGTACTGGTCTGGTGTAAGTACTTCCACTTTCATGATAGGCTCCAGTAATACTGGTTTAGCTTTACGACCTGCTTCACGGTAACCTTGTTTAGCACAAAGTTCAAAAGACATCGCATCACTATCCACTTGGTGGAACGAACCATCAAACACACGTACTTTCATGCTTTCCATTGGATAACCTGCAAGCACACCTGTTGTCATTGCTGTTTCAAAACCTTTTTGAATGGCAGGAACAAATTCTTTTGGAATAGAACCACCAAACAAACCGTTTACAAACTGGAAGTTTGATTTACCTTCTTTCAAGAACTCTTCATCAGCGGGCCCGATCTCAAAACAGATATCAGCAAATTTACCACGACCACCGGTTTGTTTCTTCAAAGTTTCCCTGTGCTCAATTGAGTTATGGAATGCTTCTTTATAAGCAACCTGAGGTGCTCCTTGGTTAATTTCTACTTTAAATTCACGACGCATACGATCTACAATGATCTCCAGATGCAATTCACCCATTCCACTAAGGATGGTCTGACCTGTTTCTTCATCTGTTTTTACACGTAATGTAGGATCTTCTTCCACCAATTTGGCAATTGCCATACCCATTTTATCAACGTCAGCCTGAGTTTTTGGCTCAACTGCTACAGAGATAACAGGCTCTGGGAAAGTCATTGCTTCCAAAACAATCGGATGATCTTCGTTACACAAAGTATCTCCGGTTTTGATATCTTTAAAACCAACAGCTGCTCCAATATCACCTGCTTCAATAAAATCAACAGGGTTTTGTTTGTTGGCATGCATCTGCATGATACGACTGATACGCTCGTTTTTACCGGTACGGGTGTTTAGAACATAAGAACCAGAATCTAAACGACCACTATATGCCCGGAAAAACGCTAACCGTCCTACGAAAGGATCGGTCATGATTTTAAAAGCCAACGCACTAAATGGTTCTTTAATATCACAATGACGCAGGACTTCTTCGCCGGTATCAGGATTGGTTCCTTTTACAGCTTCAATATCCATTGGTCCTGGCAAATAACGTACAACAGCATCCAATGCAGTTTGAACTCCTTTATTTTTAAACGAAGAACCACACATCATTGGAATAATGCTGATATCGATTGTTGCTTTACGGATCGCTTCATGAATTTCATCTTCAGTGATCGTGTTAGGATCATCAAAGAATTTCTCCAATAGTTTCTCATCATAATCAGCAACAGCTTCTATCAAATGTTGTCTCCACTCATTTACTTCTTCAATCATATCCTCAGGAATAGGCACTTCGTTAAAAGTCATACCCTGTCCTGCTTCATCCCAGATCATACCTTTCATGGTAACTAAATCTACCACACCTTTAAAGCCATCTTCAGCTCCTATTGGTAATTGTAAAGGCACCGCTTTAGCGCCCAGCATTTCTTTAATTTGTTTTACAACATTTAAGAAATCAGCACCGGCACGGTCCATTTTGTTTACAAAACCTACACGGGGAACTTTATATTTGTTAGCCTGACGCCAAACAGTTTCACTCTGTGGTTCTACACCCGAAACTGCACAAAACAATGCCAGTAAACCATCCAGTACACGCAATGAACGCTCTACTTCTACAGTAAAATCCACGTGACCCGGAGTATCAATGATATTAAATTTGTATTGTTTGGTATCGGGTGTTTTTTTATTCTGCACCATTGGAAAGTTCCAAAAACAAGTAGTTGCAGCACTGGTAATAGTGATACCTCTTTCCTGTTCCTGAGCCATCCAGTCCATAGTAGCGGCGCCATCATGCACCTCACCAATCTTATGGTTCACACCAGTGTAATAAAGGATACGCTCCGTGGTGGTAGTTTTGCCGGCATCAATATGAGCCGCAATACCAAAATTTCGTTGATAACGTAAATCTGCCATTGTTTTTTATTGTTTGTTTATTTTATTGATTTAATATTTTATAGAAACTTTCCCCTTTTAATGGCTGGTTTCCAACTATTGATTAATGGTTATTTATGATATACCTTTCCCGTAGAGGAACCGGCTGTTTAGCGGGTTTGGAATTGGTTGTATGATGTTGATGCTCTCATATTATACTAAATCGTTCAGCGGAATTCATTCTTAGCCGAAGCATTTAGCGGCGCAAAGATATGGATTATTACTGATTGAACAATAGCTTTAACCCCGTAAACAATTGCAAAAAAGTAAAATAATTTGCAGCCCATACTGTATGCTTAGGCTAAAAACAAAAGCCGCTCTTTTCAGAACGGCTTTTGTAATATTTTATGAAGTAGCATTATACTCTAAAGTGAGCAAAAGCTTTGTTAGCTTCAGCCATACGATGGGTATCTTCTTTCTTTTTGTAAGAAGCACCTTCACCTTTACTTGCTGCTACGATTTCATTAGCTAATTTATCAGCCATGCTACGACCGTTTCTTTCACGGCTGTAACGTACCATCCATTTGATACTTAAAGATATCTTTCTGTCAGGACGAACCTCAGAAGGAATCTGGAAAGTAGCACCACCAATACGGCGACTACGTACCTCAACACCTGGAGTAATGTTAGTAAGGGCTTTTTTCCAAACCTCATATCCATCTTCACTGGTAATTTTGGCTACTTTATCAAGTGCATCGTAGAAAATATTAAATGCACCACTTTTTTTACCTTCCCACATCAGGTTGTTCACGAAACGAGTAACCAGTTTATCGTTAAACTTAGGGTCTGGTGCTAAAGGGAGTTTCTTGGCTTGTGCTTTACGCATTGTGATTGTATTTTAAGTCTGAGCACTAATTTCTTAGTACCTTATACTGTTTGTTATTATTATTTTTTAGCTCTTTTAGTTCCGTATTTACTACGGCTTTGCTTACGATCTTTCACACCGGCAGTATCTAAACTACCACGAACGATATGATAACGTACACCTGGTAAATCTTTTACCCTGCCGCCACGAATCAATACGATACTGTGCTCTTGCAGGTTATGACCTTCTCCTGGAATATAAGCAATAACTTCAATTTTATTGGTCAAGCGCACTTTGGCTACTTTACGTAAGGCAGAGTTCGGCTTTTTTGGTGTAGTTGTATATACCCTGGTACATACACCACGACGTTGAGGACAAGCGTCTAATGCTCTAGACTTGCTCTTTGCCTTAATAATTTCTCTCCCTTTTCTTACTAATTGTTGAATAGTTGGCATTAATTAACCTTTTTTTTCGGACGGCAAAGGTAAGTATTATGGTTTAATAAAGAAACAGATTCTGAAAAAATATTCCTTTTTTTTCAACATTTACTAAAAAACCGCCTATGGAGGCGGCTTTTAGACTATTTTAATGTGAATAAATCTTACACTTTTACCATCCAACCATGGGTATCTTCCCTTTTACCATAACGAATAGCATCTAGCCTTTCCTTTATTTCAGGGGCTGTTTTCCATTGGGTTACGTCAAACTCCATGACAAAATCCTTATACCGCAATTCTTTTATTAATGAAATAGTAGCTGCTGTACCGGTCCCAAATACCTCTTTTAAAGTGCCTGCCTTGTACGCTTCCATTACTTCATCCAATGACAAGGACCTTTCTTCCAGTGTTAACCCCATTTCTTTTAGTAATACAATCACGCTGTCTCTTGTAACTCCTCCCAATATTGTACCTTCTTCCAAACCCGGAGTAATGGCCGTATTACCAATAATAAAGAAAACATTCATAGTGCCACACTCTTGTACATATTTATGCTCCAAAGCATCCGTCCAAAGCACTTGATCATAGCCCTTTCTTTTTGCTTCAGCAGTGGCAAACATAGCTGCCCCGTAATTTCCGGCTGCTTTTGCATACCCCACACCACCGGGAGCTGCCCTAACATACTGCTCTTCCACATAAATACGCATGGGCGTACTGTAATATGGACCTGTAGGGCTTAAAATAATCATGAACTTGTATTTTTCACTTGGCTTTACCCCAATGGCTTCATCCGTACTAAACATAAATGGACGGATATACAGAGAATGTTCTGCTTGAGAAGGAATCCAGTTGCTATCCATTTTTATCAAAAGCTTCAACCCATCCATAAATATATGCTCTGGCACAACAGGCATTTCCATTCTTTGTGCCGAAATATTAAAACGTCTAAAATTGTCGTATGCCCTGAATATAAAAGGCTCACCTGCTGGATTTTTGTAGGCTTTAACGCCTTCAAAAATAGATTGCCCATAATGAATAGCTGCTAGAGAAGGATCCATCAGCAAAGGCTGATAGGGTTTAATCTCAGGTGTTTTCCACTCCCCATCCTCATAATCTACCTCAAGCATATAGTCAGAAAAATATTTTCCAAAGGGAATATTCTCAAGATTTATATCATTTAATTTGCTTCGTTCTATTTTTGTTATATTAAAATCGGAGGCTGCAATCATAATCATTAATTTTACAGCAAAGAAACGAAAAAAACAGCCAGTAAACGCAGCTTTTATGAGTTTAGACAATATTCACCTTACTCCATTTCTAGTACAGGATTTATACAAAAAAACACTGCTTGACTTAAACGTTACAGGGCCTTCCGTTATAAACAACGCTGAAAATATTACTTCATTTCTTGGCAAGAATGAAAAAAATATCCTGATTGTTATCAATGAAAAGGAAACTGCTTTCTTAAACGACAGCGATTTAAATTTGTTGGTTAGTATTCTATCAGCCTGCAAATTATCCTTGGCAGATATTGCCTTGGTTAATTTCGACAAAAACAAACAGCTAGCTTACGATAAAATGATGCTGGAATTTAACCCGGGCTTTGTTTTATTATTCGGTATCACGCCCGATCAACTTTCCTTCCCACTTAATTTTCCTTACTACCAGTTACAGCAATACAACAACCAAACTTATCTGAGTTCCCCAACGCTTAAAATACTGGCAGCAGAAACAGATCAGAAAAAAGAATTGTGGGCCAGTTTGCAAAAATATTTTTTCAAAAAATAATACTAAATAATGACAACACCCTCCATCATTTTTGCAACCAACAACCAACATAAGGCAGACGAAATTAGGCAAGTACTAAAAGGCCGTTTTGATATAATAACATTGAAGGATGCTGGTATTAACATAGATATACCTGAACCCTACGATACTTTAGAAGAAAATGCTAGCGAGAAAGCTACCGTCATTCACAGCCTTACAGGATCCAATTGTTTTAGCGAAGACACAGGCCTTGAAGTATCTGCACTTAATGGAGAGCCGGGGGTAAAAAGTGCACGCTATGCAGGAGAGGATGCCAACTTTGATAATAACATCCAAAAGCTATTGCTGAACATGAAAGGCATTACAAACAGAGAGGCACAGTTTCGGACGGTGATTTCTTTGATTTTAGAAGGCAAGGAATACCAGTTTGAAGGTATCTGCAAAGGCCATATTACAGAACAAGAAAAAGGAACAAATGGATTTGGTTACGATCCGGTTTTTATACCCGAAGGATCGCTGATTACTTTTGGTGAAATGAACATGGAAGGCAAAGCAACCTTCAGTCACAGAAAAAAAGCTACCCAAAAACTCATTTCATTTTTAAATAGCTACAATGGCAAGAATTAGAATTGAAATCCCTTCAAACAAAATCGCCACACTCAATATTCCTGTAAGAATTACAGATATTAATTATGGCAATCACTTGGGGAATGATTCATTAGTTGGAATCATTCATGAAGCTAGAGTACAATGGCTAAAGGATTTACAATTCACAGAATTGAATATAGATGGAACAGGCTTAATCATGAGTGACCTTGGCGTTGAATATAAAAATGAATCTTTTTATGGAGATATGCTTACTGTAGAAATCTATGTAGGAGAAATAACTACGGTAGGTTTTGATTTATATTATTCCATAAAAAATCAAAATGAAAAATTAATTGCCAAAGCAAAAACAGGGATGGTTTGTTTTGATTACGAACACAAAAAAGTAACAGCAATTCCTGAAAAATTAAAAGAAATCCTAGCGCAATTATCTTAAAGCATCCACTACCGGCTCATTCCATATCCGCCAGTTTTCCTCAGCCTGTAGAATAAGCATATCGTAACCATTTTTCACAATGCTACCCTTCTTAATCCCTTCCTTCAAAAAAAGAGTTGCTTCTGGTTTGTAAACGAGGTCATAAAGGAAATGCTTGGAAGAAATGAATTCGTATGGTATAGCAGGCTTTTCATTTTCATTGGGCGACATCCCTACAGGAGAACAATTAATGATGATGCTATAGTCCTTTAACATGGCTTCATCAACATCAGTATAAGCAACCGTATTGCTTTTATTTTCTGCGACTCTTGATACAAGAAGAAAAGGAATACCACATATTTTCAAAACATATTGTACAGCTTTGGAAGCTCCTCCGGTTCCTAGAACCAATGCCTGGGTATGATGTGGCTGCAATAAGGGAGCAAATGATTTTTCAAAGCCAATAACATCTGTATTATAACCCGTCAATAGCCCCCCCTCCATTTTGATACAATTAACCGCACCAATATTAATAGCCGCCTCACTCATTTTTTGCAAATAAGGAATGATGGCCTGTTTATAAGGAATGGTAACGGCCAACCCTTTAAGGGAAGGATTGGCATGCAGCAAATCTGGGAAAGCTGCGATATTAGCAATGGGAAACAGGTCAAAAAAACAATCCTCCAAGCCTTCCGTTTCAAATTTATCGTTAAAATACTTTTTTGAAAACGAATGACCAAGAGGATAGCCTATCAACCCGTATAAATTCATTATAAGGTTTCTTTATTCAGGTATAATTCAAATGTGTCGCCACGAAGACCAATTCGCATTGCTTCAAGAGCAATCATCTCCGAAGGTGCAATATTTCCAAGGTTCACATTACATCCAATCAGTTCAAGAAAATAAAGTTGTTGCGCTTTTTGTGGTGCTTCCCAGATAATTTTTTCTTCCGGAATTTGTGTCAGTATTTCCTGAACCAATCCTTCTCTTACTTCGCCGGAGCCTCTGTAAATACCTACATTACCTGCTTCACGTGCTTCAGCAATAACATAAGTGGCACCTGCATTTAACTCAGCCCTCATTAGTTCAATCCATTTATAAGGAGGGATAATATGTGCCGCATCCTTGCTGCCTACTTCACTTAAAACAACACCGTGTTTGGTTAATTTTTCAATATAGCCGCATTTTTCTGCATGAGGAATCGTAATAGAACCATCACTTACTTCCATATAACTAATTCCAAATTCCTTACATACATTGATATAATCTTCAAACTGATTTCTGATAAGAAAGGCTTCAAATAAAGTGCCTCCAAAATAAACAGGTATGTCAAAAGAACGATAAACTTCCAGTTTTTCTTTTAAATTGGGTGTTACATAGGCCGTTCCAAATCCAAGTTTTACAACATCCACATGTGAATGTGCCACACTCATAAAGTTTTTGGCTTCCTGTACACTCAACCCTTTATCCATTACCATCGTAATGCCGTGTGTCCTGGGTTTTATATGTCTGTCCGGTATTTGACTGAGGTTAAAATTCATACGAAATTTGTTTTTTTGAGGACGCAAATATATTCAATCATTACCAACTGCAGCACTTATTAATAAAACTAAACATCTATCTAATGTATTTGTGCTTCTTATAACGGGCAATAACTTCCACTACCTGCGGATGTTGAAGTATAGCAGGATTTAACTCAATGAATTTTTTTACCAGTTTTGGATTTAATGCCATGCCATTTTCCAATTGAATGACCCCCTCTTTTATTTTTCCATCTGAAAATAAAAACATGCTTTTATAAAAATAGAAAATAGGTTTTTGATCTGTTTGTTCCAATGCAAAATCAGCATATTCCTGTCCTTCCTCATACATAGCTGCATTAAACATACATTTTAGCAATTCCATCCAGCCATTAATATTTTTTGGCCGCACCCTTACCACATTGCCAAAATAAGTGATAGCTTCATCAGTATTGTTTAAGTTTAAATAACATTGTCCAAGTGCTAAATTGTATTCTGGCTGCATTTTATGCACCCGCACCGCTATCAAAAGCTGCTTGATGGCACTTTGCCAGGATCCCTCATTCATATAAGTGAGGGCAATTTTATAATAAAGCTGGCTGTCCTCTGCATTCAGATGACTTGCTTTTTTGAAATTAAATCTTGCCTGAGAATAATTATTTAATTTATCGAAACAATGCCCAATGGCTTCATAAATCACACTTTCGGGCCTTGCAAGTTCTAGCACTTTTTCCAATACCTCAATAGCATCCTTGTATTTCCGTAGCCGGATATAAGCATCGCCCAAATTGCGATAGGCATAATCAAATTTTTCATTAATAGCAACGGCATACATATAAGCATCAATCGCTTTTTCATGTAATTTGAGCCCCTGATAAGCCGCTCCAAGGTTAAACCAAGCCAACTCATTAAAGGGATATGCTTCAATAATGTTTTGATGCAGTTTTATACTCTCCTCGTTTCGGCCGGTAAAATCTGTCCAAAAACATATTTTATATAATGCTTCCTCACTATTGGGATCTAATTTTAAAATCTCTAAAAAACAGTCAAAAACCTTCTCGAAATTTTCGTAGTCATCATATACATCAGCAAGTTCAAAAAGTAAATCTAGCTTCTCATCACCCGAAAAATCCTCAATAGCAGCTTCTAAAACTGCTGCTGCCTTCTCTTGTTGATCAAGAGCCAGATATACATCTGTTTTTAAAATATAAAGAGTGGTATCATTACTATCAAGCAATTCCGCCTGTTCAAGAGCCTCCAACGCTTGATCATATTTTCTTAAAACGATTAATGCATTGGCTTTTACAAAAAGTAAGGAGGCCGAATATGGATATTGCGAAATAGCATATTCACACACTTCTAGTACCACAGTAAATTGCTCCTTTTCTTCAAAATATTCAACAATTCGCTCAAAACCATCTTCTTCGATAAATGAATTTGGAAGGCCGGCCTTAAGGTTTTCATACTGCTGAAGCAATGCTTTTAGCTCTTCTCGGTCTTGTCTGTAAGGGGATTTACTCATATCAAAGTAATAGGTCATGGTAATTTAGTAAAAAAAAAGTAAATCCAAATTTTAAACCCAATAATTTTTAAAATAATTGATAATTCAAATTATTCTTTAAATATCTTTTATGAAAGGCAATATTTTCCCCAAATAAATGTTATATATTTGTTCATAATATTAAAAAATGAGTAAAATAACCAAAATAGTGCTGCTTGTTGCCGTCCTTAATGGTATTATGCTTACTACCTGGGCTGATAAGGGTGTTGGTAAAAACAGGAAGAAAATTGAAATTAGTTCCGCAACTTCTATCAATACTTATACAAAAAATCTTTCTTTTAACCTGAAATCTGGATTAAAGTATAAAGGCACTTTATTGAGTAGCTCAGAGGCTGGCAAGTCGATGGTATATAACACATTGGTTACTTACCAAAAGGGTAATACAATTTACATTGTTCCTTACAAACAAAAAATGGTTGTTCCTGAAATTAAGCAAGGATACACAGGAATGAAACTGATCATTAAACCTAAATTATAAAACCTCTTTCGAGGTTTTTTTTATACCTATTATCGACTCTTTTTCAACTGCTGATTCTCATCATAAGTCATCACCCTGAAACCTGTTTTGGGAGCATCAAATTTTGATTGTGCAATGGCATCATTGCTTAGCTTACTTAACAAATACTTAAAATTCAAATTACCCGACTGAAGTTCAAATTGTACCGGAAGCCCTGGTAATTGGCTAAATGCATTGTTGTATTTTTTATTGACTATAATAATATCAGGATTAAAATACACTGTAAAAACCTTTCCATCAGGTAAACTCGCTGTTGCTTTTTTACAATTATAACCACCAACTTTACTTACTTCATTAGAAATAGAAAAGTCAAGATTTTCATACAACCTATTCTTATCGGCCCAGTTACCGGCATTCATAGAAATCATTAATTTCTGCCCACTATATTCTTTCAAAATATAACCGGTTCCCGATTTATTATCAAAAACAGTAGACTCTGTACCAAGGGTACTTTTCATTTCAGTTCTACTAACATTGGTTTTTAAAAATATCGTAAGTGTTGCGCCATTTAATGAATTGGCTATCGGAGTTTCTGACTTAGCTGAAGTGATGGAAATATCATATACCAAACTACCTTCTGCAAAAGCCTTCTGTGCAAATACTTCACTCGTTAATGTCAGAAGAAACGTTAGGGCAACAATTTTAAAAACTAATTTCATAGATGAATAATTATTTCATTAAAGATAATACAATCCCGTGCCAATATATATATTCAGACATACAACAAAAAAACCTGCAGCTATTATAAGTGCAGGTTCTTTTTTATTTAACGAATCATTTATTTTTTGGAGGACTTACTCTTCAAATCCTGTATCTTTTTCTGGCTTTCCTGCATGGCTTCAATCCTTTCCTGCATCTTCGATTTTTTAACCGGCTTTTTTCTGTTCTCTGTCATTTGCGCCATTATTTTATCATGATTGATAATATACTTTTGGATGACAATCTGTAATAAAAGCGTAATCGTATTAGATACTGTATAATACCAGGTTAAAGCAGCTGGCAATGTATTAAATACACCCAATAACATTACCGGAAAAATATAGGGCATGTATTTCATCACAGGATTGCTGTTATCCTGCATATTGCTCATACTATAAATAGAGATAAGCAAACTGGTAAGCGTTGCCGTTAGTGTAAACAAACTAACATGATCTCCATAAAAAGGAATATCAAAAGGTAAGTTATAGATAGAATCGTATGCAGCAAGATCTGTTGCCCACAGAAAGTTTTTTCCCCTCAGATCAATATTTGATTGAAAGAAATAATACAATGACATAAATATGGGTATCTGCAGCAATGCGGGCAAACATCCCCCAAGCGGGCTTACACCTGCACTTCGCCATAGCTTCATCTGCTCCATTCCAAAAGCCTGTTGATCATCCTTATACTTTGCTTTCAAAGCATCAACCTCGGGCTTTAAAACCTTCATTTTGGCGCCACTCAAATAACTCTTGTACAAAATAGGGGATGTAATTAATCGGATAAGCAGCGTAAGCAAAAGAATGACAATTCCCATATTTGCTACATGCTTTTTCAAAAAATCAAAAACAGGCAAAAGAAAATGACGGTTGATATATTTTACAAAAGCAAAAACACCACTGCCATATGGCACAATATTTTCCATGTTGTTATCATACTTCTTTAGTTCATTATAATCACTCGGACCATAATAAAACTGCAATGCAATGGCACCATTGTTAGCAGCAGGCAAGGTAAGGCTTGCATTGGTTACTGCCCTGGTTATATAATGACTGCTACTATCGGCAGGTATAATCCAGTTTATATTAGCAGTACTAAATTTGTTTTTAGCTATCAGAGCCGTTGCAAAAAATTGTTGCTTAACAGCAATCCAGTCTACAGTGTTCTTAAACTTTTTTTCATCACCCTTCCCGGTATATTCAAAATCATAATTGCCATTTTCATTAAAGGCAATATGCGTTTGTGTAAGTTCGTACTTATGATCTTTTTC
>CANNJE010000071.1 GCA_947504605.1 Chitinophagaceae bacterium | reverse complement strand
TACTTTCAACATTCCTCTTCCACATTTTACAATGGATATTCCTTATTTCATCTTTTTTCCCATAGCATCAGCTGCAATAATTGCATACAATACTTTTTCCGGGGTAATTTCTCCTGCTTCTTTATGGATACTCTCCTGCGGCTCGCAAGCCTTGGTTGCAACTTTTAATAAATTTTTTCTGTCGGTATTTACTATACCTATTTCTGCAAGGGTAGTAGGCAATCCTATTTCCTGACAAAATTTATATACTGAAAGTATTTCGGCAGGCGCTGCATTGGTTAGGTGAAGACTTGCAAGCACACCAAATGCAACTTTTTCTCCGTGATAATATGAGTGGGTTTCATCAAGAGCAGAGAGTCCGTTATGAATAGAATGGGCTGCAGCAAGACCAACGCTTTCAAAACCAATTCCGCTTAAAAGCGTATTTGCCTCAACTATGTAGTGTAATGCGGGTGTAATAATATTATTTTCACATGCCAATATTGCAGCAGAGCCATATTTAAGTATGCTGTCATAACATAACTTAGCCAGATTCAATCCTGCCATTGTGGAGTAACCTCCACATTCATTCATTGATTGAGTGCGATCACAGGATCTTGCTTCAAACCAAGTTGACAGCGCATCTCCTATTCCGGCTCTCAAAAAACGAGCAGGCGCTTGGGCAATCACATCAATGTCCACAAGAACTACCTGGGGATTCATTTTTTGGTAGTAGATTGATTCGACCACGCCGTCATCCGTATAAATAACTGCAACTCCGCTACAAGGAGCATCGGTGGAGGCAATTGTAGGAACTATAATCACCGGAATATTTGTCTTGTCTGCAACAATTTTAGCCGTATCAATTACTTTTCCTCCGCCCATACCAACCAATACTTTTATCTGATTTTGCACCACTATATCGTAAAGTCTTTTTATTTCTGTTTCACAGCACTCTCCACGAAATTCTTCGAGTAAAATTCCTTCCTCTGTAAATTTTTCAGTAAATGAAGCAAGTATATTTTTTTTTGGAGTAGGGGAACAAATTATCATTCCATTACCCCCAAAGGTTTTGATGAATTCGGGAAGTTTTGCGATCAACCCTTCTCCCTGAATATATTTCCCCGGGAAAACCGACTTAATTACTCTATCCGATGTTGTCATGCTGTTTTGAGAATTTTAGTGTTGATGAATTGTAATATTCTAGCCAATATTAATGATTGTGTGCTTAAATTATTTATTCGCCGGAATGTAGCAAAAATAGGGAGATTCGAATATTTAACTAAAGATGATAATTTACAGGCAAGAATAGTTTTCTTCCGGTGAAGGTATTTCAATTATTTCGAGGTGGACATTACAACCAGCCAACACCTGCAATGGCGTGAAAAAATACTCATAAAAAAAGGAACCACTGGGTTCCTTTTTTTTTATTTAAGATTGTGATAGACTTTTTGCACATCATCATCCTGCTCCAGTTTGTCAACCAGTTTTAATACTTCGTTGGCTTCCTCTTCACCTAATTCCACCGTAGTGGTTGGTATACGGGTAAGTTCTGCCGTAATCACTTCTAATTTTTTTTCGTCCAAAGCCTTGGCCATATTGCCATATTCATTAAATGGCGTGCGGATAATAATATTGCCCTCTGCATCTTCCCCGATTTCTTCCAGTCCAAAATCAATTAATTCCAGTTCCAACTCATCTACATTCTGGCCGGCACTTTTAATTTTAAATTCGGCCATATGGTTAAAGCCAAAACCTACGCTTCCGCTGGTGCCCAATGAGCCATGTCCTTTGGTAAAATGCATTCTTACGTTGGCAACTGTTCTGGTAGAATTATCTGTGGCAGTTTCAACCATCACCGCTACTCCGTGCGGAGCATATCCTTCGTATAAAATTTCTTCGTAGTTGCTGGTATCCTTACCCATTGCCCTTTTAATAGCAGCTTCCACCCTGTCTTTAGGCATACCACATGCACGTGCATTCAGGTAACATCTTCTCAATGCCGGGTTATTATCCGGATCTGGTCCACTAGCTTTTACAGCAATGGCTATTTCTTTTCCAATACGGGTAAAGTTTTTGGCCATTTTATCCCAACGGGCAAACATGGAACTTTTTCGTACTTCAAATATCCTTCCCATAATCTGTTTATTTAATTTATTTGTTAATTCGTACACCCAACTGGGGAGGGTTGCAAAATTAAGGAATTGATTGGGAAGATAAATAAGATGGAAAGGAACCTTGTATCAAAAACTCCATTATTATTATCCTAAGCAGATAAATGGCTGAGCAGTTTGCTGTTTTTACCAGTTTCGACGGAGCTAACCGGGCCATCCTGGGTTCTGTCTTATATTTGTGGGATGGAACAGTTATTTTCTTACGAACAATTATTCAGTTTTTCTAAAGCTATATTTCAAAAGATAGGATGTACAGAGGCCGATGCTTTTACGGCTACTACTGTTTTACTCAGTGCAGATTTAAGGGGAGTAGACAGTCATGGGGTGGCCAGGCTTAGTGGTTATGTTAGATTGTGGGATGCCAAACGTATTAATGCAAGTCCAGCCATTAAGATTATACATGAAACACCCAGTACAGCGGTGGTTGATGGCGACAGTGGTTTGGGGCTGGTAGTAGCTCCGGCGGCCATGCAGGTGGCTATCGATAAGGCCAAGGCTGTAGGAACCGGATGGGTAAGTGTACAAAACAGCAATCATTTTGGTATTGCAGGTATTCATGCCATGATGGCGCTGCCGCATGATATGATTGGTATTGCCATGACGAATGCTTCTGCATTGGTAGCGCCTACTTTTTCAACCGAAAAATTGTTGGGAACCAATCCAATTGCAGTAGCTATTCCCGCAGGGGAAGAACAAGCTTTTGTAGCAGATTTTGCTACAACAACTGCAGCAAATGGCAAACTGGAGATTTTACAGCGAAAAAATGAACCGACTCCATTGGGTTGGGTGCAAACAAAAGAGGGCAGCCCAAGTATAAATGCTGCCGAATTAAAACAGGGTGGAGCGTTGTTGCCATTGGGCGGCGACAGAGATCACGGAAGTCATAAGGGTTATATGCTCGGGAGTATTGTTGATATTTTCTCTGCTATTTTGAGTGGTGCCAATTATGGTCCATGGGTGCCGCCTTTTCCTGCTTATATTCCCATGCCTGAAAATATGCCAGGTAAGGGTATTGGTCATTTTTTTGGGGCCATGCGAATAGATGCCTTTAGGCCGGCAGCCGATTTTAAAACAAATATGGATCAATGGATACGCCGTTTTAAAACTGCCGAAACAGTTAAAGGAATTGATTCTGTGATTATTCCCGGAGAACCGGAAACCGCTATGGAAGCGTTTCGCAGAGAAAATGGGATACCCCTTTTACAAGCTGTATCAGACGATCTAAAAGCACTGGGGCAGCAGTTTGAAGTGGCATTATAAATTTCCATTGCTGTTTTTTAGCATTTGTAGTTTATTTTCGCATCCCATTTCTACTATTATTTGATGCAGGATTGGATTAGAATTCTGCATCAAATACAGATAGGTTTGAAAAAGAAGGAAGGGAACCAACTATTTTAATTCATAAAAATTTACCGGGGGGGGACAAATGAAAGTAATGAAATTTGGCGGCACCAGCGTGGGCAAGCCGCACAGGATGAAAGAAGTTGCACAGCTTATTAGTGCAAGTGAGGAGCCAAAAATTGTAATATTATCTGCATTGAGTGGCACAACCAATGCATTGGTAGAGATCAGTACTTTGCTGGCTACCAATGATAGAAAAACGGCACAGGACAAGATCAATACCCTTGAAGCCAATTACCAGCAGTTTGTTGCGGAATTATTGACTGATGAAAGTATGCTTTCAAAAGCCAAAAAAGTATTGGCAGAGCATTTTGAGTTTTTAAGTATCATATTAAAAATATCCTACAGCGAAGCACTTAATAAAGATATTTTGGCACAGGGAGAATTGCTAAGTACCAAGTTGTTTTGTCTTTACCTGGAAGAACAAAAGATTGATCATCGGCTGATACCTGCACTGGATTTTATGAGTTTGGATACTCAGGACGAGCCACAGATAGGGACCATCAAGGTAAAACTTGCACAAATTTTACAAAAAAATAAAGGCATCGGCATTTTTGTAACACAGGGATATATTACCCGTAATGCAAAAGGCGAAGTAGATAACCTTAAAAGAGGGGGAAGTGATTATAGTGCATCTCTTATTGCAGCAGCAATCAATGCCAGTGTTTGCGAAATATGGACAGATATTGATGGTATGCACAACAATGATCCGAGGGTAGTAAAAACCACGAGGCCTATTGAGCAATTGAGTTTTGAGGAAGCTGCAGAGTTGGCTTACTTCGGCGCTAAAATTCTGCATCCTGCCAGTATTTGGCCAGCTCAAATGTATAATGTGCCTGTGAAATTGCTCAATACGATGCAGCCTTCTGCTAAAGGAACCCTTATTACAGAAGAAGCGGGTAGTACAGGTGTAAAAGCAGTAGCAGCAAAAGATAATATTACTGCCATTAAAATAAAAAGCAGCCGTATGTTGCTGGCTTATGGTTTTTTAAGGAAAGTATTTGAAGTGTTTGAAAAATACCGCACTTCTATTGATATGATCACTACCTCCGAAGTGGCTGTTTCTGTTACCATTGACAGTGATTTGTATTTAAATGAAATAACCAAGGAGTTGGAAGCATTTGGCACTGTAGAAATTGATACCGGCCAAACCATTATTTCTATTGTAGGCAATGAGATTACCGAAACAAAAGAAATTATTTTTCATCTTTTTGAATCTATCAAAGATGTGCCGGTGCGTATGATCAGTTATGGTGGCAGCAGGCACAATATATCTTTACTGATTCCAGGCAGCTATAAATTGCAAACCCTGCAACTTTTAAATAAGGGTTTGTTTGGTTTGGATTAAGCAATATTTTATCTATTTAATACGGTCAATAAAAAAGTTTCACTCTAAAAGTGAAACTTTTTTTATAATTAATTAAACTTCAATACAATAAATAATTGTCCTTGTGCGTTTATAGTATGGTTTTTCATAGGATATTGGATTAATACGGGCTTAGATTTCTATCTGAGCCCCTTTTTATTTTATACCCTTCCCAAATTCTAATTATATCCCTTTTGCAATAATTGGGACATTAATAAGCATCATTTGCTTAAATAAGTCATTCCCAATACCTATTAATATGAATTTTCCCTTTAAGATATATCGTATAGACATAAAAAAACTCCCTTAGGAGGGAGTTTTTTATAATTTATAACTACACTTAGATAATCAACATAGAATCTCCGTAACTAAAGAAGCGGTATTTATCTTTAATGGCTTTTTTATACGCTTCCATCATCAGGTCATATCCTGCAAATGCACAAGCCATAATTAATAAACTGGTTTTTGGTAAATGAAAATTGGTTACCAATGCATCAGCAATATTAAAATTGTATGGGGGATGAATAAAATGGTTGGTCCATCCTTCACTTGGTTTTAGCAATTTTTGTGCAGTGTAAGAAGTTTCCATAGCACGCATGGTAGTGGTACCGATAGAACAAATCCTATGGCCACCTTCTTTTGCCTTGTTAACGATGCTGCAGGCAGTTTCGTTGATATTATAATACTCAGCATCCATTTTATGTTTGCTAAGGTCTTCTACTTCAATTGGGCGGAAAGTGCCAAGGCCTGTATGCAGGGTTACTTCTGCAAAACGAACTCCCTGAATTTCTAATCTTTTAATTAATTCCTTGCTAAAATGCATGCCTGCGGTAGGAGCAGCAACGGCACCTTCATGTTTTGCATAAACAGTTTGGTAGCGTTCTTTATCTTCTTCTTCAGGTTTGCGTTTGATGTATTTAGGCAAAGGAGTTTCACCCATGATGTCAAGCATTTGGCGAAATTCATCGTCGGTGCCATCCCAAAGGAAACGGATGGTACGTCCACGGCTAGTGGTATTGTCAATTACTTCGGCTACCAGTTCATCGCTTTCGCCAAAATATAATTTATTACCTACCCGTATTTTACGGGCCGGGTCTACGATTACATCCCAAAGTTTGTTGGTTTTATTAAGTTCCCTTAAAAGGAATACTTCAATCTTAGCACCTGTTTTTTCTTTGCGGCCATACATGCGGGCAGGAAAAACCTTTGTATTGTTTACAACAAATACATCTTTGTCGTCAAAATATTCCATGATGTCACGGAAAGTACGGTTTTCGATATCACCGGTTTTACGGTTAATCACCATCATGCGGCTATCTTCTCTTTTTTTTGTTGGATGCTGCGCAATGAGGTTAAGCGGTAAGTCAAATCTGAATTGAGATAATTTCATGTAATAAATTAAATTTAATAGTGATTTATCACATGCCAAGTACTGTAAAGGTTTACAGAGATAGGAGGCCTTTTATTTAGTAAAAGGCATATATCATGTTACGGCATGATTTTAAAGGGGGCAAAGATAATGAATTTTAATGGGATTAGGTTGCATCATTTTATACCGAAATTAATCTCATCTTTCTATAAAAGCAAATCCAATTGTAAGGTTTATATTTTTTTGAAATTTCCCTTTACTGTAATACTTAACAAGGTGTTTTTAAATCCTGTTTTTCTTGTTTGTTGTTGTATTGTGGTCGAATAATCCAACTTTTTTTATTTTCTTTCCGTATTACCAACAGGTAGAAAAAGAGTAATGTTATTGTAATAATTATTGCTTCAATTCCCCAGTGTGGCAAAGTTTTGGTAAGGTTCACAAGCAACCCATCATCTGCAAAATTGCCAAAGCCAAACAGGGAGGGTATTCTGTACCAATAATAGCAGGACACACCTGTTGCAGCAAATATGCTGATGAGTATTCTTTCAAATTTTTTGGGAATAAACTTCACCAAAATTATGTAAAGAAATAGCGTAGCTGAAAAGCCGATTAAGGGCATTTGATATACACTAAGGAATGTTCTAAGGGTTGTAATTTTGAGTTCATCGGCCACATGAAACCATCCCCAAATAAAGCCTGGTAAACCACCAGCGATTAGCATTCCGCTTATTTTATGGTAAACTGTTTTTACCGAAGATTTTGGGTGGATATTTGGCGTTGAATCGGGGCATGGTACCACACAGTTCATACATTGGTCGCAATGGGCATTTGGGATGGATATTAATACATTGCCCCCATATAATTTTTCTACAGGATGCACTGGGCAAAGGCCGGAACACCATACACTTTTCCATTCATAGAAAAAGCCGGTAATAATGCCAATTATTGCCATTGAAATAATTAGTATTGCAGTAGCCATACCATTTGAATTGAAAATTGCATGTCGCAATGGGACAATCATAAATAATGTGATAACGGCAATCAAATTGAGTTTACCCAATTGTGATATGGACAATCTTTTTCTTTTTGATAGACCAAGGTGGCGAGGTAATAAATTGGTGGTAGCAAGGGGGCATACGTTTCTCCATATTCCGGCACCCAATACAAACAATGCTGGTGCTACTGGAATTAAAATATTCCAGAATAAAAGGATACCAATGGCTGGGTAAAACAAAAGGCAAAACAAAATGGCAGCACCAACTATCCAAACTGCAGCCTGTATAATACGCCAAATTAAAATAGATTGGGGAGATAATTGGTCTCCCGATTTAAAATGTAGATCTGAGTAAGCCATGAGTAGTTTTGATATTCTTAAAAGGAAATGACCTTGAAACTTTGTAAATTATCACAATGGCGAAATTTAAAAGATGATTTTAGTCATAGCACTTTGTGATTTGATTTGGGTTTAGCCAATCAGTAATTTATGCTATACCAAGATTTAGAAGCAAATTCATACGCCTTCTAATGAGAACTCCATAGAAATTTGGTGTTTACCCATTGAGCCAAAGGCTTTTTTTCATTTTTTTTGAATATTGAGTTTATAATGTGCAACTTTATGAAGTGGCCAATAGTCATGTATTTTCTATGATGTACTACAAACGAATTTTAGCCTTCTTGTTTTTACTGTCCTTTACCTGCCTGAAAGCACAGGCACAAACAGCTTCAAAAAAATACCAGGGTTTGTTATGGGAGATTAGTGGCAACGGGCTTAAGGGGCCTTCTTACCTTTTTGGCACCATGCATGTGAGCAGTAAGCTGGCTTTTCATTTAAGTGATTCCTTTTATTATGCACTAAAGCAGGTGGATGCAGTGGCCTTGGAGCTAAACCCTGATTTGTGGCAGGCTCAAATGGTCCGTTTGGCCCGGTTAAATGATAATTATACGGAGTTTGTTCAACCTGCAGGCAATGATTATATCACGGAAAGCAGTTTCCGTATTGAGAATTATGAAAATACATTAAAAGCTGCTTTGAGTACAGAGCCTCCCGTAGTGAATAGCCTGCTTTATCGTTCTTACAAAACGAGAGATGATTTTGAGGAAGATACTTTTCTGGATCTGTATATATTTCAGGCAGGAAGAAAATTGGGTAAAGCAGCAGCCGGTGTAGAAGATTATTACGAAAGCGAGAAGCTGGTAATGGAAGCCTATCGGGATATGGCTAATGAGAAAAAGAAAAAGGATGTTGATCTTGATGGTGAAAGTATGGGCAGTGTATTACAAAAACTGCAACAGGCTTATCGCTATGGTGATCTTGATTTGATGGATTCTTTGGATAATGTGATGGAAAAATCCCCGGCTTTCAGAGAAAAATTTCTTTACAGGAGAAATGAAATTCAGGCCGATGCTATTGACAGTATTATTAAACACAGGGCTTTATTTGCAGGGGTAGGAGCCGCCCATTTGCCAGGCGACAAGGGGGTAATAGAATTGCTTCGAAAAAAAGGGTATAAACTGAGGGCAGTAAAAATGATCGACCGGGATGCGGAGCAAAAGGATGGGATTAATAAATTAACAGTGCCGGTGTCTTTTACAAGCCAGCATTCCGATGATGGATTTTATTCGGTGGATGTGCCTGGGCCTTTGTATTCTCTGAAAAATAATTACCAGGAACTTGACCGCAGTCAATATGCCGATATGACCAATGGCGCTTATTACCTTGTTACCCGTATTAAAACCTATGCTACTTTTATTCAGCAGCAGGCTACCGTAAATAAAAAAGTTGACAGTGTTTTATATGAGTATATACCTGGAACCATCCTGAGTAAAAAAATATTTACACGCAACGGTTATACCGGTTATGATATCAGTAACCGTACACGGAGAGGAGATCTGCAACGGTATCAGATTTATATTACAGCATTTGAAATAATCATTTTTAAAATGAGTGGTAAGGGGGAATATGTAAATGGAGCGGAAGCCAACCGCTTTTTTAATTCCATTACACTGAAAGAATATACCCACAATGTGATTGACTTTAAGCCTGCACAGGCAGGATTTAGCATTCGTTTGCCTCATGAAGCGCATGGTTATTTTAACAGCATGAATGATGAAAGGTGGGAATACGAAGCAACAGATAAAACTACCGGTGATGCTTACCTGATTTTTAAAAAATCAGTTTACAATTATAATTTTCTGGAATCAGATAGTTTTGATTTGGCGCTTATAGAAACCTCTTTTCGCAGCAGTGAATATTTTGAAAAACAACTGAGCCGAAAAAATACAACCATTAATGGTTATCCGGCATTAATCGTAAAAGAAAAATTAAAGGACGGTAATATTGTTTATGCTGCTTATATCATTCAGGGGCCTCATTATTATGTATTTGCACAGCGAACCAAAAATTATGCTGATAAAGGGTTTAATTTTTACAAGAGCCTTCAGTTTATCCCATACGTATATAGTAATTCTAAAACTTACAGCGATTCTTTTTTATTAATCAAAACTCAAACGCCTGTACAGCCAGACATAGATAATGATATAAGAAACATCATTGAAAAAACAGCAGATGATGCAGCTGATGGAAATAATCCATCAGGTTATATTACTTACTGGAAAAAAAATAAACATGGTTTGTTTATTAGTAAGGCTACCGGTGAAATGGTTTCCGTTCAAATGCAGGAGTATCCCAAATATTTTTACATTAGGGATTCTGCGAAATTCTGGAAGGATGAGATGGATGATTATCTGGGTAAAAAAGACATGTTGTTGTTTAACAAAAAAATACTTTCTCTGGGCGACGGAATAGTTGGGTATCAGTTTCAGATTAGGGATACCGGTTCTTCAAGAATGATAGAACGAATGTTATTATTGAAAGGGAAGTACATGTATACCCTTTCCACTGTAACAGATACATTAAGTGCCCAAAGTAGTTTTATACGGGATATTTATAAAAACTTTTCACCACATGAAAATGTAAAAACGCAAAATTTATATGAAAATAAATTGGGCCTTTTCTTTTCCGATTTGTTTAGTAAAGACAGTGCTTTACATAAAAGGGCGCAACAGGCCATTGCCAATATTTATTTTGGAGATAAAGGAGCCGGACTTTTATACAATGCCATCAACAGGCTTTCTGTTTCAGATAAAGATTATTTTGATTCCAAATCAAGGTTGATAGCAGAGCTTGGTTATATAAAAGATTCTGCGACGGATGATATACCAATTTACCTGAAAAATATATACGAGCAAACTGCCGATACGAGCCTTTTTCAGAATGAAGCTATTATGGCGCTGGCTCGGATGAAGACCAGCGCATCTTTTAAAGTCTTAAAAGAACTGGTATTGCAGGATCCGCCCATTTTTGAAAATGACGATGATTACGATTCCTTTTTTGATTACCTCGGAGATAGTTTGCAATTAAGTAAATCTTTATTTCCACAGTTGTTGCAATTATCTACCCTTAAAGATTATAAAGATAATATTACCAATCTTTTGGTAACGCTGGTAGACAGTGGTTATATAAAGGGTGTAGATTATGAAAGTTATTTTTCAGGGATATATGTTGATGCCAAGGTTGCCTGGAAAAAGCAACAGGCCAAGGAAGAAAAAATAATGGAAGCTAATAATAAAAAAGATCCGGCCGATGAGGATGATGAAGCAGAAGATTATAGTGGTAACGGGAATAGTTATGTATTGAATGATTATGCAATTTTACTAATGCCTTTTTATGAAAGCAATAAAAATGTTCGTCAGTATTTTGCAAGATTGCTGCAAAGCAAAGATGATATAGTGCGTATGAATGCAGCTGTGCTGTTACTAAGAAATAAAAAAGAGGTAGCAGACAGCATCTTAGATCAGTTAGCTGCTAATGACAAGAAAAGAGGCTTGTTGTTTTACCAACTCGAAAAAGTCGAAAGGCTTGATAAATTTCCGCTGGTTTACAAAAACCAACTGGCGCTTGCAAGAAGTTATATGATGATGCAAAATGACAATGTAAAAATAGATTCTGTAGTTTTTATAAAAAAAATGGCAGCATCTGTAAAAGGGAAAAGCGGCCAGTTGTATTTTTTTAAATACAGGATTAAAAAAACAGATGATTGGAAAATTGGGTTGAGCGGACTTCAACCTTTTTCAGAAAAGCAACAGAGTAGTGAGGCAGCACTTGTTTCTTTAACGGATAAAAAAATAATTTCTACTGAACCGCTGGATGCTCAGTTGGATATTCAATTAAAAAAAGAGGTATTCCCTTTTTATAAAAGCGGCAAAAACTTTTTTAGCAACGACAGGAATTACATGAGTAATAAATACATGGGAGATGCTGAAGAGTAACCAATTAAAAGGAGCTTTGATTTAAGGGATCGCTTCAATCAATTGTTGTGTATATGTTTCTTTGGGATGATACATGATATCATTTGCATTTCCTTCTTCTACAATTTTTCCCTTGTCCATTACAAGTATGCGGTCGCTTATATAATGCACTACAGAGAGATCGTGAGAGATAAAAATAGAAGTGAATTTATACTTGTTTTTCAAATCATTGATAAGGTTTAGAACCTGCGCCTGCACGCTAACATCCAAAGCCGATACACTTTCATCGAATATTAAAAAGGAAGGTTTTAATGCAAGTGCACGTGCTATACAAATGCGTTGTCTTTGCCCACCGCTAAATTGGTGCGGATAACGGGTGTAAACATCGGCACTCATATTTACTTGCTCTAGTAATTGAATAACCTGTTCTTTTCTTTCTTTTTTATTGTTAAGCAACCCATGTACCATCAATGGTTCAAGAATTGCTTCGCCAATACTAATTCTGGGATTTAGCGATCCGTAAGGGTCTTGAAAAACTATTTGCAAATCCTTTCTCGTATTTCGCAGTTCGTGGTTTGTCATTGATTGCAGGGCTTTTCCATGCAGTAAAATTTCTCCGGATGTTGGTTTTATTAGTTGCAGAATGCTTCTTCCCAATGTAGTTTTGCCACATCCACTTTCGCCTACAAGTCCAATGGTTTCGCCTTCATTAACCTTAAAGCTTACATCATCTACAGCCTTAAAAAAGGAAATAGGTTTCCCGAAAATATTTTTTTTAGCAGGGAAAAATACCTGGAGATTTTGAACCGAAAGAACAGGGGTTTGGCTGATGAGCGGAATTTGTAGCGGTTGCAGTATTTGGTTTAAATCAGTTTCGATAGAAATGCCCTCTTTAATAAAATCGGATACAACAGGTAATTTTCTGCCTTTACTTTCTTTGTGAGGTTTACAGGCAAGTAATGCTTTGGTGTAGGCATGTTCTGGATTTTGTAAAACAGTTTTGGTTAAACCTTTTTCTACAATGATGCCTTTGTGCATGACTAGTACTTCATCTGCAAAAGCAGCTACCAAACCAAGGTCATGCGTTATAAACAACACAGACATTTGTTGTTGCTGCTGTAATTTTTTTATTAATTGTAATATGTTTTTTTGTACCCTTACATCCAGTGCTGTTGTTGGTTCGTCGGCAATGAGGAGGGTGGGGTTACAACTCATGGCCATTGCGATCATCACCCGTTGTTTTTGTCCGCCGCTAATTTGGTGCGGGTAACGTTTAAACATAGCTGCCGGGTCGGGTAGCTCAACCTGTTCAAAAAGTTCAATTGTTTTTTGCCTGGCTTCCTTTTGGTTTAATTTTTTATGCAGCAATAAACTTTCCATCACCTGAAAACCACAGGTGAAAACCGGGTTCAGGGATGTCATTGGTTCCTGGAATATCATGGCAATATTATTGCCTCTGATTTTTTTTATTTGAGGTGCCGTAGCTTTTAAAAGGTCTAACTGATTGTTTCCATCGGAACAAAAAAGCAATTCTCCATCAATGGCTGCCTGATCTGGCAATAACTGAAGTAAGGATAGGGCTGTTACCGATTTTCCGGAACCACTTTCGCCAACAATTGCTGTTAGTTTTCCAGGATGCAGTTCAAAAGAAATTTCCTTTACAGCAGTCGTTAATTTTCCGTCCTGTTCAAAACGAATGGATAAATTATTAACCTGCAGTAAAGGGTGCATAGTGTATTTGTTTAATGACCAGTTTAACTAAGTGTTTTATGGATTTTTATAACCGTTTCCCATTTTTCTATAGTTTCAAAGAGACCTGAGGTTTCCGAAAAACTATTTCCCTAAGAAGACCAACCTAATTTGGGATAAATTAAAATTTCAAATGTCTTACAGTCAATCCATCATTGATCAGCTGTTTCAAAGAATCAACACCAATCTTTAAATGATTTTCTACGTATTGTGCGGTTACATTTTGATCGCTTGCTTCTGTTTTTACACCTTCCGGAACCATCGGGCTGTCACTTACCAGTAACAAAGCACCCGTTGGGATTTTATTGTAAAATCCTACTGTAAATATGGTGGCTGTTTCCATATCAATGGCATATGCCCTTACTTTTTGAAGGTATTCTTTAAATGCTTCATCGTGTTCCCAAACCCTTCGGTTGGTGGTGTAACAAACGCCTGTCCAGTAATCGCAGGCATAATCCCTGATGGTGGTACTGATGGCTTTTTGCAAAGCAAATGCTGGTAATGCAGGAACTTCTGCAGGCAGGTAATCGTTGCTGGTACCTTCGCCCCTGATAGCAGCGATAGGAAGTATAAGGTCGCCTAATTTATTTCGTTTTTTTAATCCTCCGCATTTACCAAGAAATAAAACTGCTTTCGGTTTGATGGCAGTGAGTAAATCCATGATAGTGGCTGCACCCGGGCTGCCCATTCCAAAATTGATGATGGTAATATTATCGGCTGTAGCGCATTGCATTGGTCGGTCTAAACCTATGATTGGAACATTGTTCCATTCTGCAAACATGTGAATGTATTTTGAAAAATTGGTTAGTAATATGTATTCACCAAAATTCTCTAATTTTTCTCCTGTGTACCTGGGTAACCAGTTCTCTACGATGTCTTCTTTTGTCTTCATT
>CANNJE010000070.1 GCA_947504605.1 Chitinophagaceae bacterium | reverse complement strand
CTCATAAACAAAGCCACTAACATACGTTGTTGTGCTGGTGGTTACGATATTACCATTTGCTGCAGAGGCATTTTCTTGTGTTATTTTTTTGAGTTTATTTCCTGCTGCATCATAGGTATAAGTAATGGTGCCTTTACCGGTAACCGTTATAATAGAGGGCAGGTTTAAATAGTTATAAGTGATGCTGCTTATCTTTTTATTATTGTCCAAGGTAAGGTTTCCATTAAGATCATAATCATAATCAACATCCGTTTTTGTAGCCTCATCATATTTAAAATCACCGAGCTTACTGCTATTATCATTATTAAAGTCTGTTACCTGCTTTAGCCTGTTGCTATTTGGAATATTACTATAGATAAGGTTGTCGATGGGTGTTGAAGGAGATGCTCCTAATTTATAGCCATATTGTGTCATGGCTTTAATATTTCCATTGGCATCATAAGCGGCGTTGGGGTCAATTCCATTACCCATTTGCATGCTATAGTCCATTGTTATATGGTTCCATGAATCTTTGGCATCATCCTGCTCAAACTGTCCTTTTAGTAACCGATTGGCAGCATCATAACTAAAATCATACATTCTTTTTACATCATCACCATCACTTTTCCAGGACATACCTGTAATGTTGCCGTTGTATTGTGCTGCGGCAAAATTGCGACCACTACTACCCGTTAGCTTATCGTACCCCAATTCAAAAGCAAATTTTGTAGTACCACTTTGTCCGGTAGAAGCAAGGTAATTTCTGTTCATACCAAGCAACCAGCCACGAATATTATAATCATAAACCAACTCCTGCAAGGGCTGCCTAGGGCTGTAATAGTCATTGGTTGCCGGATCTTTTTTACTACCGACAAATTTCTTTTTCAATTGCCCCAGTGCATCATATTGTAGAGTTGAAATGGTTTTAAATGCTGACATTGCACCGGAGTTGACCAGGGTATTGCTTATTTTTTTTTCTGTTTTGATTACCCGGTTCAGATCGTCATAAGTTAATTGAGTTACTACCAGCGTTGTTTGATTTGGAGTGCCTGCTTTTTCTTGTTTCTGCAGCATTACCAATGGTTGACCAGCCCAGCTGTATTGGGTTGTTATCACATCCGTTCCACCGGTAATATTGGTAGTTTGCTGCTGAATTACACGCCCTTTTTCATCATAATAACTTACACTGCTTAAAAAATTGCTTGTTCCCAGTATCCTTGTTTTCGTCCAGGTTAACATTCCTTTAGTAGCATTGCTTTTTTGCGGCATTTGAGGATAAGGCCATTCGCTGTTATTGGTAGCACTAAAATAGCTACTGTTCCAGGTGGTTAAAAAATCACTAAGGCCTGCGGGTAAGGCTGTATAATCATCGTAATGAGAAATGCTTAGTTGTTCATATCCGCTTGTTGTGGTAGGGTATTCGGTACTGTTATTGTTGGCACTTGTAAGATGACTGGTAAAAGGAATACTATTTGGATCTTGCCAAATACCTGTTTCAGCTGGACGGTTTAAAAAATCATATTTTGTTACCATCCATTTGTAAAGACTACTTGCACGCATATTGGCATCTTGTGTCATTACCAACCTATCTCTAGCATCATAAACCATATAAACTTCTCCCGCACCAGGAACTTTTTTCATAATAATCCTATTGCGTTGATCGTATTCGTACCGAAAACATTGCTCGTCAAGATAGGGTGTTAAGGTCCAATCAGGAGTTGGGGGATCGCTCATCTTCTTTACTGCTTCTGGCTGGATAACACAGCGGAGGTTATTCAAATCATCGTAAATATAATAGGTGCAAAGCCAGCCTCTATGATCTCTCCCTGTACCATCATCTGCGGAGGCTGTTAACTGTACTTTTTTTAGAATTACTTTACCCTCTTTGTCTTTAAATTCAATTACCTGTTTGCCGTGCTCATCTATATTAACATTTTTGTAAAGCTCCCCAGTGTTATAGGATAAAGTGGTAGAATATGTTTCAAAAGAACCAATAGATGCAGTATTATTTACATTCCAGATTCTTACATCTTCATTTATCGTATTACTCCATATTTTATTTTCTATACCACGATTTACACCAACCCAATTATTACCAGGAGCCAAAGTTTTTTGAACTAAGTCCAACGGTGATTGCTCAAATATTTGCATACCATAAAAGAATGATTCTCCCTGGCTACTATATTGATTTTGCATAAAGGAGATCTGTTGAGCCACTGGATTGTATTTTAATCCTCCGTCGGTTAATGATGAATTTCCTCCAGTATTATTGGCTACAAAAGGTAAATACCTATAAACTTCTCTGCCAAATTCATCATATTGAATTGGCACCACTTTGTCAATACCTGAAAAGCCGGTTACAAGTGACCCTTTTTTGACAACTGTTTGAATAGGACGAGCCAATCCATCAGAATAATTTGTAACAGATTCTACATCTCTTATACTACGGTTTACCAGTATGTTTCCATCATCTTCAGGAGCCTTGGCATTCCAAACCCTAGTATAATTAATTTGGGCATTACTTGGTATTGAACTTACAATCTGTGCCACAACAATTGTATTTTTCGACACTTGAAAAATAAATAAAATAAAAAATAATATTTTAGGAATAGATTGTTTCATATATGTAAAGCTTTAAAATCAAGGGAGTGAAAGCAACTTTTGTACTAAGGAACCTTTTATTGAAATTTCAGATTTGAGAAGACCGAACAGTTTACCTTTGGTATTTACAAAATATTTAAAATTTGGTCCTTCAACATCATATTCGAAAATTTCATTTTCATCAATATTAGTAAGCCATTTAAATAATGGATGTTGAGAAGAAGACCCTTTTCTGCAATATATCCCATCCGTAATAACAATATAACTTCCCAGAAATTGACGATACCATTGCATGAGTGCAGATTTATTAGTTAGGTTAAAGCCATCTTCAATTGCTGGCACAGCAATAACCTGTAACGAACCAGTTCGATTTCTTGCAAGAGAATCCAGTGAATATAGAAGCGAGTCTGAAGCTAAGGATGTATTTATTGGCAATGTAATTATCATTATTTTTTTTCCAGAAAAATTACCTAATGATTGTACACCTCCTTCCGCTTTAGGGATATTGATATCATAAATTTCCTTTTCAATTGAAAAGGAATATAAGAGAGTAATAACTCCTACTAAAAAAAAGCTATAAAAATTATAATTCTTGTTGACCATATTCGATAGTTATATTATGACAAAATGAGATTGAAACATTGTTGAAATTTGCAGAACTATTCCCTGAAACATAAACACAGCCAGTACCGAACATATAATTCAAATCATTACTACTATTGGCTTTGCTTATAATTAAATTATATCTACCTATAGGAATACATCCAAAATTACCAGTACCTGATGGTGGGATAAGGAAACTATATGAAAGGCCTGTGTTTATATTTAAATATGTAGCAGTAAAACCTGCAGCATTGGCAAGATTAGAATAAGTAACCATTGTACCAGCAGAACCTGTACAAAGCGAAGGATTATATGAAGTAGGTATAAATATCCATTGGGGCTCTCCAAATGTTGCACTGCAAGGATTTATATCCATTTGTTCATACTCCTGATAACCTGTATAAGTACAAGTTGAAGAAGTTTGACACCTAGTATTTGAAGTATTTTGCCATATTGCTGTAGTAGTAGTACATGTTGTTTGACATACTTCAGGTTTACTGAAATATTTGTAACAATATTTTTTCAATATTTTTTTCTCATTATCCTTTATATAGGCCAATCGGTTAAAAATATCATATTCATAATAAGTTGCTTTTCCATTTGCATTACATGTACTTGTTACGCCAATATAAGGCTGGTAGCTAAAACTATTAACTGAAATTACATCCGAAGGGAAAATTCTTATCTCATCAATTTTCAAACCGGTTATAAGAAACGAATTACTATTATAATCTTGTACAGAGTATACCCATTCCAACCCATTCCAGACGTGATAAGATATTTTATACAATTTTGAATTAGGCTTAGTAAAATTTACTGTATAACTATTAAGCCAAACTTTTTTACCGGTTTTTGAATTCTCATCAAATACAGCATTACTATCATCTTCAAAACTGTTATAGTATAATTCGCCAGCCATGCAATTCTGTGCTTCTAATATAGGATAAAGACTATTATAACCCCATAGATAACAAAAATGAATGTCATTTTCTTTTTGTACTTCTAACACATTACCCCTGTCATTATAAGCATTATACCGTACACGAGGCACTGGGTCTGCCGTATGAATACTTTGAAAAAGAACTTCTGGTAAATTTTGATTATTAGAAAAGTATTTATAATCTGTTTTATTGGTTGTAAGTAATATTCCATTCTTAAACTCCTTATACTGAAGCAATCTATCCATCAGATTATTCGTCATCATATTTGAAGCAGAAGCTAAAGCTATTCCAGATAAAGAAAGGGAAGAATAATCAGGTACAAATTTATATTCTTTTTTCATTACACTTAAATCGCTCCCTACTGTTGTTTCACTACCAGGTTGTAACACATTGAGGTTCTCGTAACCAAACGTACGCTCAGTTTTATTTACATGATTAAGTTCATCATATAAGTATTCTGTAGTCTTATCTAAGTGTTTCCAACTTGAGTATCTGGCATAACGAAGAACATCAAAATCTTCTAATTGTGTTGGATCATTAGGAGAATAAGCTAATCTTATGCTGGATAGATTCTTCATATTTACAACATAACCTTCATACCACACAAAATTTCTGGGATCTGCACTATATTCATTAATTATTTTTTTTCGCAATTGAAGCTGCCCTCCTCTGTTGATGTAGTATCGGGTTTCTGATTCTGTCCCACTGAAAAAATTATTATCAGATAGAGGACTGTTAGGAATATCATTGCCATAAATCATCTGACCGCCACTATTATATGAAGTTATAAACAGGTGTTCTGTTGCTCCATTACTAAAGTTATTGCCCTTGGTTTCAACCACAGTAGTATAATTTATAGCCGCAATTCCACCAGTATATGCCCGATAATTTGTACTGCTTTGAATTTTGTCATAATTATTACTAACCTGGCCGATTACCATTGGTTGATTGGGATTATTTTCATAATACGATCCATAACAGAACTTGTGTATATAATTTTGATAGTACCGTACATCAAGAATTTGGCCTGTTGATTTATTTGGTTCATCAATAGTTGTGTATAGGTAATTTGTCTTAGAATAATTCCCCATTCCATCATTTTCAGTCATACTTTTGACACGCAGCCCTGGTACATTGATGTTTTGGTATTGTGGGTTTAATGCACCTGGCCGATAGCTGTATTTTAAAATACCCGGAATGCTATTATTTGTACTGATCAATTCAATCTTATACAAGCCACTATTAAGATTAAAACTATAATTAAATGATTCATTATAGGAAAGGATATTATTGTAAACTAATTCATTTGTTGTGAGATTTAAAACATTTACTGTTACATGGCTATGAATTGGATCTTCTCCATTAAGTGTGCCAGCACTTCCTTGAAGAATCAATTCTTGATTATAGGATATATTAATATTCTCATACACAACGGTGGAACAACTTCCCGAAGGAGGCGAACATAAACCTAAAGCATTTAATGTTAACGTTTGTATTGCCGGATAGTTTTGCAAATATTTATATACTGTATTAGGCTCCCATTCTATAGTTGATGTTCCTCCAGTTGGGTAAGTAATTTTTTTTAAACTACCTTTTTTGGCAAAATTAAAGTCCGGTTCTTTATTACCAGAAAGACTGGTGCTAAAATTTGAATTAAAATTATTTACAACTCGATTTCCAACAGATTGACTGTTGACAGATAGTTCATTACCCAAAGCATCAGGTTTTGGAAAGTAATACTCGTTGTTTTTTCCATTAAAATAACCGAAATGATCCTGCGCAGTGGACAACCTAGGAGGCAGTCCATTTATATCTTCATATTCAATAAGTGTAGAGAATGAATTATTACCCTCCCGTCCTCTATCAATAATTGAATTTAAAAATATTCTTTTTTTACAAAATGAAATTGGTGGATTTTGAATAACGCCGTTTTCATAATTGCTTCCCGAATTTGAATAGATATAATTAAGTTTAAATCTACGAACAACTTCTCCTGAATAATATAGGGTAATATCCTCAAAAGCTTTTTCCCCAATAATATCCTCCCTATTAGCATAGCCGAAAAAAATTGAAGTGCCATTACTACAAACAATAGAATTTAACGAAACTGCCTGATTATTTACAATACTCTGACATGTTGTTAATGACGTGGCTGGTGGAGGAGAACCCCATACTGCCATCCCTCCTGGTGCAGTATTATAAGTAGACCGTGCCGTAATAGTTTGGGTAATTCCACTTGGAACACTGAAACTATAATTTGTATAATTGTAATCTGCAAAATCACCATTAGCATATTCTACTTTTTTAAGATGCCATGCAACAGTTTCATATACACTGTATGGATTTTTAGGACAACCATAGTTTTCATATTTTGCTTTTTCAATAGCTCCTGTTCCTCCAAAATAATACTTAGTTCCATCGTCACCAGTAATCTTAAAATCCCAATTCGATGAGCCTATTAATTTTTCAATTTTCACCTTACTATAGCTCGAAAATCTTAACATACCATTATGGTCATAGAGAAATTTACCACTAAGATTGCCTACATTAAATTGATACTCATCTGGTTGAGTATTGCAAGCATCCGTAGTTCCTGCCCTTTCCATTATATTTAATTATTGAGCGAGTTGAATATCATTAAATGCATCAGCAGGAGGTGTTCTTAAAGGCACTGTCTCATCTACCTCATCCATTATGGTACGTGTAATAACTCCTCCAGGATTCAATGTCCAGTTAATCCCACATTTAGATGGAATTTCATCAACTAGAACACCATTGGAAGAATATTGAAGAGCAATTGAATGCGATTTACCTCCTAACATATAGTCAAATAGAGGAATAGAAATTTGTGCAGTTCCAGTATGTAATCCGAGTGAAAATTGTGCAGCTTTAACAATATTAAATGCATCGGGTGGAGGTGGTAAAAATTTGGGTAATTGCAAAAAATCATTTTGTGCAATTACTGTAAAATACAGAAAAAATAAAAAATTCTGAATTAAAAATAATCTTTTCATTTATTTATATCAATTTAATTATTTAATATTATATCCCACCCTAAAAACAAACGGCTGGCTTACCGGTAGATGCTGCCTGTATAAAAAATCGTACAGTAGCTGCAGTTTTCCTCCTTTCATCAACTTGCTTTTTAACTCCATTTTTTTGCTAATACCCAGCAAGCCAGATTGTTGCCACGAGGCCCCCTCTATATCTCCTCCGGCAGTGGAGACTTGCGGAAAGTTTTTTAATGCAGGTAAGTAGTTCATCTCAAATCCTCCAGACACAAAAAATTGTTTTTTCAACTTCCAGTCCATGTAACTTCTGATGCCAATTCCTACACTGGAGAATCTAATTTTTTCTATGCTTCCTACTCCCAACTTATAACCAACTCCAACCCCGACCACCGATTTATCGTTTAACTTATAACCTATGCTCAGGCCCAGATTAAAAGCCCCGGGGATCAGGGAATTTTTCTTGAGCGACTGAAAATCAAAACCATACTCAAGCCTTTGTTTAAAGGTTTTTGTTTTTTGCATATTTGGTTTAAAGTCCGGTAGTTCCGCATCGCTGTTACCGCCACCGGCTTTGAGTATCTTATCTTTTAGCTTGGTCAATTCCGCCTGTGCCTGCTGAATGTTTTGCTGCATCGCATCTCTGGCATTGGGGCCACCGGCAGCAATGCGGGTTTGTATGAGGGCGGTTACGCTGGCCCTTGTTTGTAAACCAACGAGGGAAGTCCCCCCACCTCCGGAGGTTGAAGAACCGGGATTACCGAACAATTTGGCCAGCATACTATTCTCCTGCATAAATTTTTTAAAGGCAGGTATTTTATTTAAAAGGTTAAGGGCTGTTTCTTCCCTCTTTTTGGGATTACTAAAAATTTCTTTGTAATTGCGCAGGGTTTCTGTGTAGTAAAAACTTTCTTTGTTTATCTTTTGCAGGTACTTGCTTTTTACCAAGTATTTCAGGGCTTCCTGCTGCAGTTGTCTTTTTCTTTCTTTTATAAATTGTTGTATTGCTTCACAGTTTGAATCTTCACGCTTAAGTCCATCTGATTTTTGATTTACTGCTTTTAACTTACTGATTATTTTTTTATCAAGTTTGTCCTTTTGTTCTTGTAAATAGGCTAAGCTGGTTGTCAATTTATCCTTATACTCATCATATTTTGCCCGCTGGTCTGTAATTATATTTTCTCCTTTTTTATATTTTTCTAATGCTTTTGTAAAAGAGAGCTGATTAACGGCAAATAATCTCTGTGAGACTTCTGGATTTACCTTTTCTAATAATTTATGAATGTTATTTTCCCAGCGGCTGAGTTTGGTGAGAGTCCTTTCTGTTTTATTGGTAATACGATTGGTGTATCGATCAATTTTTTTATCCGCTTGTTTGATAAACTTAATTGGAATGTTTTGTATATTTTGTAAAACTGAATCAACCTGAGCCCATGAATTGTTAGCTAAAGTTAAAATCAGTATTATGAAACAAATCCGGTTTAGATTCATTTGTTAGTGGGTTTGTTTTGCAAAGGTTTTGTTTCATAATATCTTATCCATGTGAAAAACAACAAATTATTCAGTTGTTTTTCACATACGTTTTGCTTTAAAAAGACTTATAGTAAGTATTTAAATCTCTTATTTTATTATTGAATCACCAATCAGGGAATTTACAAATCGAAGTTCTATACGAAAGATTTCTTTCAAATTGATAAAATGCCAAAGTAGCTCTTCATTGCTTACAGTATCATCTATATGCAATTAAATTAGTAAAATTATTGCAGCAATTATTTTAGTACATTTACTTTATAAATTGATCTTTGAATAGTGCTTTTGTTATTATCCGTTCGGACTCACTATGAGCGGCATATCAAGTAAAGCCGCTGGCTCTCTCACAAACAAATACAAATACAACGGTAAGGAAGAACAAAGACAGGAGTTCTCCGATGGTTCAGGATTAGAATGGTTAGACTATGGTGCAAGGATGTATGATAATCAAATTGGGAGGTGGATGACAGTTGACCCTATGGCAGAGAAGTATAATTCTTTAACTCCCTATAATTATTGCGGAAACATACCAACATTTTTCACTGACCCAGATGGAAGAGATATTCTTGGAGAAACAGATGAAGATAGAAAATTCATTTTGGATAATTTAACCAAAGTGTTTGGTGAGAATCAATTCAAGTTCAATGGCAATAAGTTAGAATTTATAGGTAAAAGAAGAAAAATTAAAGGAGATGAAAAGAAGGAAGTACTTGATGGTGTCTTAGGTATTATTGGGGATGATAAAATTCAGTTTAAAATAACAAAAAATGTATCTGAGCAAGAAAAGATAGGCACAATCAATCCCGGAAATGGAGAAGTTACAGACGTTTCATCGCTTAATGAAAAAGGAGTTAAGCATCCAGTTGGTTATGTTGGAGATGATGACAAAAAGTATACATCATTAACTTTTGGTAAATTCTTTGTTTATTTAAATCAAAAAACAAATACAACGCTAACATTTGATGAAGAGCAAAGTAATTTACCAGATTATCAATTGCTTAGTCCTCCCGGTGTCAAGTCATTAGCCCCTAAGCGCAATCCTGATGGGAGAACAGTAAATTTGGCAAGTCCAACTGTTACTCGTTTTTTCCATAGTATCGGTCATGTTCTTTATGATGGACAAGCACAAAATAGGGTCATTGGTTACGAAAATATAGTACGTGGACTATTAAAGATGCCTTTAAAATATCCCCAAGATTATCGGCATACAGAAAAAAATCAATAAAATTGACATGAAAGTATCTTTATTAATAATCGGCGCATGTTTATTTTTCTTTCAAAAAGGAAATGCTCAAGGTAAATATACCGGTACCGAATATTATTTCAGGGTAAATGTATTTGAAATTGATAGTAGTGAACATTTATTTTTAATGGACAGCGCAAAGTTCAAACAATGGTTTTTGTTAAACCCTAAGCTCAAAAAAATACCAAATATTAGCATTATTGGATTAGACAAAAAACAAGATAGTCTGCGAACTTCAAAAGTTAGAAGTAATATATTCAGGCTATATAACTATAATGATAATTTTGATGGTTTTAAAGTTGGTATCAGTATCAATCATCAAGTGATATGGTTGCCTGCATATCTTATAGAACGATCATCTCACCTTACATCTGTGAATGTATATTTATCTTCCGGCAAAAAAGATAAAGGCAGTTGTTCTTTGATTTCTTTTTTAAGAACCTCTCATGTTATACAGGAAAGAAGAAGTTATTTGTTAAAAAAGGGTAAGGTTAAAAAGAAGAAGAATATTTTTCATTGTGATTTAAGTAATATCGACTACATTTTTGAATTAGAAAATTACTTTTGGGATGTTGTGGAAGAAGGAGGTCGCCAAAAATTTATATGCAGTGACAAAGAATTTGAAAAGATTATTAATCAGTAAGTAAATGAAGCTTTTTCTGCCGCTGTAAGTAAGCCTCCATCATTAGAGTGTTGCCGCTGCCTGGGCTTCGACCAGCGGCCCAGCATACAGTTCAAAGAAAGAGTATAAAAATCAATTGCCTTTCTGCTTTTTTAGGAGCGCCCGGAGCGGCAGCCACCACATCGGTGCATGGAGCTGTAACAGCAGCTACGCTATATACAGCCACTGGTATTACAGGCATCAACAGCCTGATAACACAGCAGGGAAACCAAAGCGATGCATCCCCCAATAAACCAAGAGCTTTTATAAACGTAATATTTTTTGACGAACAGTTTAAAACTTACGAAGGCGGATTTAAAACAAGTATGGTAGGCAACAGCAGCACCATAAAAGACCACTTCACCGACCTTCAAAATTTAATAGCCACTAAAAGCGGATTTGTTTATATTTACTGTAGCAATGAAAGTCCGGTTGAAGTGTTCTTTGATAACCTGCAGGTAGTTCACACAAGAAGTCCTATTTTGGAGGAAACGCATTATTATCCGTTCGGGTTGACGATGGCGGGAATATCTTCTAAGGCTGCAGGCACACTTACAAATAACTTTAAGTTCGGAGGAAAAGAATTACAAAGCAATGAGTTCAGCGATAATAACGGCTTAGAGTTATACGACTTCCATGCAAGAATGTATGACCAACAAACCGGACACTTCCCCAACCCGGATCCATTATCAGAAAAATTTAGTTCATGGAGTCCTTATGTTTATTCTTACAGTAATCCAATTCGTTTTGGAGACCCTACGGGAATGTCTGGAACAGATTGGGTTATGAAAGATAATACATGGACTTACAATGAAAATATAAAAACATCAGAACAAGCGAAGGCTGCGGGCTATGATGATTTTGTAGAAAATGGCTCAACGATTGATAATGCGAAAATAGGCAAGGACGGCAGAGTTGGTGCAGTTTATTTAGGGCATAGTGCAACTGATGTAGCATACAGCGAAAATAATTTTACGAATTGGAACGAAGTACATGGAGGTGAATATGATAATCAGGTAGAAGCACACCGGGCATGGCAATCGGATCCGAATTATCATATAGGAGAAGGGAAATGGGATAAGATTTTCAGAGGAATGGCATATGGCAGTATGGAGGCAAGGCGTGATTATGCAAGCGGTGGAATGAATATGTTTGGCGGCTATGGTAGATTGGCTAAAGCCGCAACATCAGAGCAAGCAACCACAGCATTAGCAAAATATTGGCCAGAGAATGGAGGAGCTTTAGGAGAATGGTATAGTGCCTCATTACTTAAAGGAGCAAAAGTAGATCGAATTGGTAGTTTAGAAGGTTCTTACATGGCTCCATACGGAACACCATTTAATATGAGGGCATTGCCTGCAAACGGTACATACCGGGCTTTTGAAGTATTAAAACCCTTTCAAGTTGAAACCTCAACAACAGCACCAGCATTTGGTCAGATGGGATTAGGTACACAATATAGAACACCTATAAGTGTGAAATATCTTCTTGATTTTGGTTATCTAAAAGGGATTAAATAATTTAACATGACTTTAGAAAAGTTAAAAGAGAATATTTTTAATTGGGAGGTGCCAGAATCTCTTTACTCTATAAATGAAGGCTTGAAGCCTAATGCGTATATTATTTTTGAGAATTATAATAAATGGGAATTTTTCTTTTTGGATGAAAAAGGAGAAAGAATGGAATTTACTTTTTTTAGAGATAGTGAGGAAGCGTATGAATATTTATGGGAGAAGCTTTATAAAGAAATGCAGCATCCACCTAGTATTCCGCCGTCAAGTGTTTATGGTTAAAATGATAAAGCCCGGCAGTGCCGGGCTTTATCATTACACGAAGGGTACGCTTTTTATCTTTAAAGTTTTGCACGATGTTATCAATAACGAAGTAGAGTTTATCTTTAGTTGCATCGCCTAGCTTCTCAATATTCTGGAGGCGTTTAAGATTTTTTTATCAAAGGAAACATTGACCCTTTCCCCACGAAATAATTCATAGACACTTCAAAAGCATCTGCATTTTTTTTAGCAGCAGCGAAATGATAAAAATTATGTCCCATTTATTTCTGTACATTTAACCCATCAAATGATCTTTGAATAGTGCAATAATTCATATCCGTTCGGATTGACAATGGCAGGAATATCCTCTAAGGCGTTAGGAAAACTTCAAAATAAAATTAAGTTCGGAAGTAAAGAATTACAATCACAAGAATTTACGGACGGAAGCGGTTTAGAACTTTATGATTTTAGTGCAAGAAATTATGACCCTCAGATAGGAAGGTGGCATGTGATAGACCCTCTTGCCGACCAAATGCGACGGCACTCACCTTATAATTATGCTTATGATAATCCGATAAGATTTACAGACCCTGATGGGATGGCTCCTTCAGATACTACAAAACCTAAAGACCCTGTGATTGCAATTGATCCTGGACATGGTGATCAGCATAAACAAAATAAACAAATTGATCCTGGCGCATCTAACGAAGATGGTACATCCACAGAAAAAGATTTAGCATTGCTTTTATCAGATGCTGTCCAGCAAGAATTGGAAGCTACATACGACGCTCAAACAACTATGACCAGAACTGATGATATTAAAGTAGATGGTGATAGATTAGTTTGGAGAGTTAAAAAGGCTAAAGAGAATGGGGCTACCATGTTTGTGAGTATTCATTTAAATTCAGCAGCAAGAGAAGTTATCGATCCAGTAACAGGAAAGAAAACAGTAGTTTATAATAATGATGTGAGAGGATTTACTGTAAGGTATCAACCCGGCGACACACGATCACAAGAATTAGCAACAAGCATTGCCGGAGCACAAACAGTAATTCCATTAATTGGTGGAGGCACAGGAGGACAAGATTTATCTGTTTGTCGAAACTTCAAAAGTACGGGGCCTGTTGTTTTAATCGAGGCAGGTTTTGTAACAAATACCCGAGACGTGCAGGCAATAAGGGAGCAGACATCAAAAATTGCTACTCAGATAGCAGCAGGCATAATGAGTTATATTGAAAGACAATGATGATATTAAATATGATAGCGAAACAAAAATTAATAATAGCCCTGCTTTTAATTAGCCTTTCTTCATGTTCACAGGTACAGAAAAAATATAACTGCACAGATAGAATAGACCAATTATATGCACAACAGAAACTCCATCTAATTTTTTGTAGTTATTATTTTGAAAAGGTGAACTCTTTTTCTGGAGCAGATACCATTTTAGACAATCTTTCTTTTTATAGAGATACAATTAACGCCAATGTAATAGCTAAAAAAGACAGTGCTATTATTGCCAATCTTAAAAAAGGAATTTGTCTTAAGGATACCGGATTAATAACTGAAATGCAAAGATGGTGTGAGACTTCAAAAAAGATCGCACAAATAAGATCAGAGGTAAATTTTACAATTGAGGGTTATATGGAATTTTTAAACGAGTTTAAAAAAACCAAATCAATAATAAGCCCTTTTCTTACAAAGGATAGAACAATATATAGTTTATCAACTTATGAAATGGAAGGGATTTACTTTACATCAATCAGCGTAATCAAGTCATTAGGGAAAGAAGAACAAAATAGTTTGTTTAAAAAATTGAAGAGTTGGGATTTTAAATAGGTGAAACTTGAAATAACAATAAAGCCCTCAAATAGACTGCCCCCAAAAAGTTAGACACTTAATGGGGGCATTTTTATGTTTAAAAGAAACAAGTGCAATTATGATAAAGCTATTTGTAGATTTTAATAACGCAGATCCTCATGGTAGAATAAGATTAAACACAAAAGGTACTTTAGAATATATTATTAATGCAAAAATTGTATTACGTAATAATATGAAAGTAACTTTAGATGATTCTGATGGACTAAGAATTTTGGGTTCCATTGAATATTCAATGGAAGAAAAAATTTGGGTTGCCAAAATAAATTGGAATGAATTTGAAGAATATTTTTGAATTATCTACCACGATGAGTAATTTATGCAGCGAAATGATAAATTATAACCCCATTTATTTCAGTACATTTACTCCATCAATTGATCTTTGAAAAAGCGTTTGTTATTATCCGTTCGGG
>CANNJE010000069.1 GCA_947504605.1 Chitinophagaceae bacterium | reverse complement strand
TTTAGTCTTTCACTTTTGACCTTTCACTTTTGACCTTTCACTTTTGACCTTTCATTTTTGACCTTTCACTTTTCACCTTATGTACACTACCGAAACACAAATACGCATCCATTATGCGCTTACCGATCAGATGGGAGTTGTTTATCATGGACACTATGCACAATTCTATGAGATAGGCAGAACAGAAGCCATTCGGCAAATTGGCTATTCTTATAAAGATATTGAAGCGATGGGCATTATTATGCCGGTAGTGGATATTCACAGCCGTTTTTTAAGGCCTGCGAAATATGATGACCTTATAACAGTTAAGACTATCCTAAAGGAAATCCCTACCCATCATAAAATTATATTTCATTCAGAGATATACAATCAAAATGACGAACTGCTAAATACAGGTGATATTACTTTATATTTTATGCATGCAGCAACCATGAAAAGATGCAATATGCCCGATGAATTAAAAGAAAAGCTGGAGAAATACTTTTAGAAAAGAAAAGGGATAATATGAATTATCCCTTTTCTTTTAAATGTTATCTTTTTACTAAACCCTGTAATAATCGCCTTTCCAATGCTGTATAGCCTGCTTAATTTCTTTAGCAGATAAGTTTTCTTCCACCGCTCTGTGAGCAAGTGCTACAAACTCATTATTGGATGCAAAGCGAAGTGCAATGATTTGTCCAATTCTTAATTTACTGTCCAGTAATTTCCCTGTAATGGCAAAATAGCGAAGATTCTCTTCAGCACGAATAGCTCTGTCCTGTGCCTTTAGTGAAAAGGAACGGCAAAACCATGCTAGCAGAAAAACAATCACAGCTATCAAACAAATTAAGGATGCATTGTATAAATTTTCTCCTGCATTACAAGTCCGTACAAGATTAACAATTGATCCAATGATTAGTGCTAAGATGGCACTAAGCAATACATAATGATAAAGCGGAACCATCTGTGCATGATTCTTAAAGTTTTGTTCCTGCATAAAATTAGTTTTTGTTTAGCCGGCAAATTACTTTAAAATATCCAGCAGTTTCCACATTTTTTCCCTCACCGTTCCTGGATTTCCGTCAAAATTATTAACCATAAAAGCAAAAGTATATTCCATGCCGGTTTTGGTCTTAATATAGCCTGTGTAAGACCTTACCCCATTAATATATCCATCCTTCATTTTAATACCATTCATTTCGGGCAGGGCATAAAAAAAAGAAGGAAACCATTTTTGTTTTTTAGCATACAACATCACTGTCACCAGGGCATTTGTTGTGATACGATTGGCAGGCGAAAGGCCACTCCCATCGATAATTTTTAAAGCAGGTTTTTCTACCCCCCTGCTGCTCCAGAAATGACGGATAATGGCAAGTCCCGTATCTGTGCTGCCAAAACCTGTTTTATTCATTGCAATGGCTTTCACAAATGCTTCTCCAAAAAGGTTTACACTTTTTTTCAGAAACCAATAATTGATGCTATCACAAGTGGGAGAAGTGATGGTTGCTATAATCGTTGGTTTATAATTAAGCGGCTTTGAATTGGCTTCAAAATGAAGGTTGGTTTTACTCCTCCCTCTTACCTCAATATTATTTTGTTTCAGATAATTTTCCAACATTTTCACAAATGCAGCCGGTGCATCTGGAATAGAACCTTTTACAGTAAACGGAGTCTTACCTGCGGGAACCGTCCCCCTTACGGCACCTATCAAACCATTTTCAGGAAGATAAATAATAGATTGATCACCGCTCCCCTCTTTGCCTGTTTTTAATTCGTTCAACAGGACACTTATTTCCAATGGAGGTTCTGTCTTTATTATTTTTACATCATCCCCTTCTTTTTGGCCGGGTTGCAATATAAGGTCATACTGATTTTCATGCCAATTGATGCCCCAAACAGCTGCGCCATAATAATTACCTACATCTTCCCAAATCCACCCCCTAGGAGTAGCCTGTGTCTCCCACTTACCTGCATCCGCAATAAGATCTCCATTAATCTTGGTAATATTTTTAGCTTTTAAAGCTGCCAAAATTTGTTGTTGAATAGCTGCCGATTCTGATGTCTTCCAGCGCCAGCTACCCAAACTGGGGTCACCGCTTCCAATAATATATAAATTACCATTTAGTATCCCTGATTGAATAGTGCCATCATATCCAATGGTTGTTTTAAACGTAAAGTCTTTCCCTAGTAATTCAAAAACACTTACACTGGTAATTACTTTTTGAGTACTGGCAGGCGCCATACCCAATTGAGCATTTTTTTCAAAAACAACAGCCCCGGTTTTTGAATCCACCACATACATACTCAGGGATGCATGTTTAAATTGTTCATCCTTTTCCAGTTTTGAAAAGGATGCTGCCAGCCTTTCTTTGATATCCTGCGAAAAAGAAATATGAGATAACAGTAAACTAAAAACTAAATAAATAAATTTCATGATTGGTTTTAACTTGCATTAAAATTACTTCTTTTAAAAATACCGAATGACAAACGTTTCCATCATCACCATTGGCGATGAACTATTAATAGGACAGGTTATTGACAGCAACAGTGCATGGATGGCACAGGAATTGAACAAAGCAGGGTTTAGAGTAAAACGGCGGGTAGCCGTAGGCGATGTATGGGAAGATATTTGGAAAGCTTTGGATGAAGAATCCTCTATGGCAGATGTTATCCTTATAACCGGAGGCCTAGGCCCCACAGCAGATGATATTACCAAACCCTTATTATGCCAATACTTTGGAGGAAAACTGGTGCAGGATGAAGCTGTCCTGCAAAATGTGACTTTCCTCTTTGAAAAGATATTTAAAAGAGAAGTTACACCCAGAAATATTAAACAGGCAGAAGTACCGGATGTATGTACCGTACTTCAAAATAAAAGAGGTACTGCACCGGGCATGCTCTTTCATAAAGAGGGGAAAATATTTGTGAGTATGCCGGGAGTGCCGCATGAAATGCAGGGCCTGATGACAGAAGAAGTGATCCCGCTTATACAAAAACAATTTAACCCTATACATATCACGCACCGTACCTTACTCACTTTTGGTATTGGAGAATCCATGCTGGCCGACCTGATTCAGGATTTTGAAGAAGCACTGCCTTCCAATATTAAATTGGCATACCTGCCCAATTTTGGAATGGTAAGATTAAGGCTTACGGCCAGTGGAAATGATCAAGGGGCAATAGATAATCTAATCAATCAGCAGTTTGTAGAACTGCAGCAGTTGGTAAAAGAATTTCTGGTTACCAATGAGGATGACCCTATGGAAAAAGTGCTGGGTAAATTACTTTTACAAAAAAATAAAACAGTGGCTACCGCAGAGAGTTGCACCGGTGGTTATATTGCTCATCTACTGACCAGCATAGCTGGCTCATCTGCATTTTACAATGGCAGTATTATCAGTTATGCCAATAAAGTAAAAACGGATATGCTGGGCGTAACAGAAAATATGCTCACAAATCATGGTGCTGTAAGCGAAGAAGTAGTTGTACAAATGGTTAAAGGAGTTTTACAACATATCCCTACGAATTATGCCATCGCTGTTTCTGGCATCATGGGCCCGGATGGAGGTACAGAAGACAAACCCGTAGGTACCGTTTGGATAGCCGTGGGAAATACCCAGAAACAGCTAACTAAAAAAATACATTTAAGGTTTAACAGGCAAAGGAACATTCATCTTACTGCAGTGAACGCCTTGAATATGATGAGGATATTTGTTTTGGAAAATGAATAAAAACAGTAGGGCAAAGCTGCCCAATGGTATGCTGATAAAAGGATTGCGACGCAACGATGCTGCCATGAAATTATATGGCTGGTATCAAATAACTGGTAATTAGTCAACCAACTGATGTTTCTTTCCCGAATAAACCCTTTTACTTACATTTGCCCTTTATTATTACACATCACTATATATAATAACGCCATATGAGTTTAGTTGATTTGATAATGCCGAAACTGGGTGAAAGTATCATGGAAGCCACTATTTTGAAATGGCATAAAAACCCGGGAGATAAAGTAGCGCAGGACGAAACAATACTGGATATTGCAACCGATAAAGTAGACAGCGAAGTACCTTCTACTGCAGAAGGAACCATTGCTGAAATTTTATTCAAAGTAAATGATGTAGTACCCATTGGAGCTATTATAGCCAGAATTAATACAGGTGGCACAGAAACAATGATTGCCTCTGCCCCTGCTGTAACAACTGCTCCTAAAGAAGAATACGAAGAAGCTAAAGTTGTAGAACATATCCCCTACCAACCTGCACCAAATACATTTGTTCCAAATGGAAATACTGCCCGTTTTTACTCTCCGCTTGTTTTAAATATTGCCCAAAGTGAAGGCATCAGCATGACGGAACTGGAAAAAATTCAGGGAACCGGCCAGGATGGACGAGTAAGTAAAAAGGATATGCTTCATTATGTTGCAAGCAGAGGAGGAAACCAGCAAGTGATTGCTAATACACAACCGATGGTTAACAGTCAGCCTCAACAAGTGACTGTTTTGCCAAAAGAACAACCCTTGAGAAACGAAGCACAAATGCCAACGGTTTATCAGGGCAATGTGGAAATCATAGAAATGGATCGTATGCGAAAGCTGATAGCAAAGCATATGGTGGATAGCATACATACCAGTGCCCATGTAACCAGTTTTGCAGAATGTGATGTAACCAGCCTGGTAATGTGGAGAGAAAGAATTAAAAAAGATTTTGAAAAAAGAGAAGGCGAAAAAATAACTTTTACACCGCTGTTTATTGAAGCAATTGTAAAATGTATTAAAAAATATCCTTGGTTAAGCAGTTCGATTGATGGTGATAAGATCATCATTAAAAAAGACCTGAACATTGGTATGGCCACAGCACTGCCCAACGGCAACCTCATAGTTCCTGTTATAAAAAATGCGGATCAATTAAACCTGGTTGGATTAACCAAACAGGTAAACGGATTGGCCAATGCTGCAAGAAGCGGAAAACTTAAACCGGATGATACCAATGGTGGTACATTTACCCTCACCAACGTTGGCACTTTTGGCAGTATCATGGGCACACCTATCATCAATCAGCCACAAGTGGCTATCATGGCAGTAGGTGCCATTAAAAAAAGGCCAATGGTCATTGAAACCCCACAGGGTGATACGATTGGCATACGTCACATGATGTACATTTCATTAAGCTATGATCATCGTATTATAGATGGCGGCTTGGGCTCTACCTTCCTGAATGCTGTAAGTAAAGAATTGGAAAACTTTGATCCAAACAGAGCAATATAAAAATCCCTTGGTCTATGTTGTAAAGCAAATGAACCGCTAAAAGGATACTACATAATTTATAAAGAAGCCTCGGTGTTGTAACCGGGGCTTCTTTATTTTATTGTATAAAACCCGTTAACTGTTTTTTTTGAAAAATATTAATGACCAATATCATTCTTTTTTGTTATTAGAATTACAATATTTGCCGATGATTTTTTATTTATTTTTATCAAAATGAAAAAGAACGAAATAATTCTATTGACTGCGAGGATACTAAGTATTGTTTTCGCCTGTTTTATCAGCATTTTTGCATTGGATGTTTTTGATGAAGAAAATGGATTCTGGAAGACTACCCTTGCGTTAATGCTTCATTTAATTCCAACTTTTATTATTATTTTAATTATTATTTTTTCCTGGAATAGACCATTAATAGGTGGTTTATTTTATACTTTTTTAGGGATAGCATACATCGTATATTCTTGGGGGAAATTTGATTGGACGGTCTATTTCATAATTGCTGGTCCACTTTTCTTTTTGGGAATCCTGTACTTTATTTTTTGGTATCAAAAAAAACATCCCGCCTACAATTAACTTTTCGCTTTATACTAACAAATAATTTACAATCTTTACTTACTAAAGAGATTAGGATACCATGAAAATAGTGGGTGTTATTTTATTGGCGGGGATATTACTTTCAGGTTGTAAAACCAGTAAACAAGGCTATACTAAAAAAGAGCAAGCCTTACCTGTACCCACTCTTTCTGAAAGCCTGCAACAAAAACAACTAAACAGTGTAGACTTTTATGCAAGGGGGAATGTTCCATCCAGCTGGACGCTGGAGATGGATTTTGGAAACCTGATTCGTTTTAAATCAATAGACGGAACAGATGTTAATAGCACAGCTGTGCAGCCGGTAGAAATCCCTGATAAAAAAGCAACGAGTTATACCAGCAAAGCCACGAATGGTAATATCGTTATCCTGATATATGAAGAAGCATGTACCGATGCAATCAGTGGAGAAAAATACAATAAAAAAGTGGAGGTGTTGGTAAACAACAAACACTATGAGGGCTGCGGACAATACCTTTTCGAGGGCGCACTTAATGGCAAATGGATTTTAGATAAAATAAATAACAGAACGCTACAAAGCAACCAATTTGCAAAAGGCTTACCCGAAATGACACTGCAAATGGCTAATGGCCTCCTTTCTGGTCATGACGGTTGTAATCAGATCAGTGCTGGCTTTGAAGTTCTGGGAAACAAAATAAAATTCAAATCTTTCGTCTCCACAAAAATGGCTTGCCCGGATAATAAACCAGAAAATGAATTTTCCCATTTATTAAATGACCAAACAGTAGACTACTATTTTAAGGAAGGACAATTGTATTTCTATTTGCCAGATGACAGTATTGTACTGTTTAAGAGAGGTTAAAAAAAATAACCCCTCCTACTATTGACTTATCATTTACGTCCTGTTCTGACTAGCCCACCACTTCCCTGCTCAAATCTACTTTACAAAAAGCTTCATGCTTAATTTTAAAATTACAAGAGTTGGCAATAAAACAACGTTTATTTGCTTCCTCATGCAATTCATTGGCTTTAACGATCATGGAAGAATGAGTCACTTTTACATGGGGGTGCAGAATTACCTCTGTAAATTTCCCACCACCAGTCTTATCCTCATCCAGGTTGCCGGTAGCATGATCTTCATATGCCGTAACAACTACTCCATTATCGGAGCACAAATGCAGAAACCAAAGCATATGACAAGATGATAAAGATGCCAGAAATAATTCTTCTGGGTTGTATTTTGAAGGATCTCCCATAAAAGCGGAATCGGATGAAACCTCGATGGTTGGTTTATTTTGTGCACTTAGTCTATGACTGCGGTCATAGCCATTGTAATCGGTGGTTCCTTGTCCACGATTTCCGGTCCAGTTGATAGTTGTTCTAAAATGATGTTGCCTGTTCATATACCTGTATTTTATTTTTTTATTGAAGTTACGATGGGTTTGTTATTGATAAAAACATTTTCTAAAACAGCATCCCCATTTTTTACTTTCACCATGGCAAAGGTTAGCTGATTGCTGTCTGAAGATGCCTTTATATAGGCCTGTTCTGCAGCATTGGCTTTGCTTTCTTCCATATAAAAGCGAACGAAGGGCCAATCTATAAATATATTTTTTAAACTGTCGTACCCAACATAATCAACTTTTGCTTTGATGCAGTCATTCCCTGCACCTGGATATTTTTTATGTATGGATGCTATTTTTGCAAATCCGGCAGTATCCGTAGTCAGTTTTACAAATACATTCTCCCCATTTTCCCATGAAATATTTTCTTTGTTTACATAAGAATTATCATCAAAACGCAGTACAATATACTTACCCCTGAAAGGATCATTTGGATCGACGGGTGCAGTCCGAAATTTAAAAACTTTCCCATTTTTTAGAACAGATTCTCTTTTAAATATCATGGATGCGGGTGCCCATAACTGCAGCAGCACCAATAAAACAAATGCAATCCAAATGATTTTATTATTGTTCATATTGTTTCCTTTTTTTCATTAACCTGCTGTTGGCAAAGAAGAATCCTGCACCCACGGCCACAAACATTAATCCTCTTAAAACAAAACTTATATCGGTATCAAAGAAACGGCAAACCACCAGCGCTGCGATGATGAGCAAACCATAATTAAGGATCCCCAAATGATTGAGCTTTTGTCCACGTTGCATCGTAAATATAGCTGCAGCCAAAACCAACAGGTTCATCATAATAACTCCGGGTAAAGGCGCAGATAAACCTATTAAAAAGATAAGGATAAAAAGCAGAAAAATAAAACGCATCGGGTTTACATACCCTTCTTCCTTATTGCGAATATTTCTAATCAATAGAAAAACAGCAAAAGCTGTAGGAACAAGCACCGCAGCCCATTCTGCAATAGAAAGCATATCCTGTTTACCTAACAAGTCAACCCAAAACCACCTAAAACTCAAAGCCAGTAAAATACCCATCGTACCTAATGAACCAATAACCAGATACCCATTACTAATAACTCTGGTAGCAGACACTTTATTGGACACCCCTAATAAATAAAAAACTCCAAACAAACTCATATAAGCAATGAACATAAATTCTTCGGCACTCCCTGCCAGGATTCCAAGACAAATGGTAAGGGATAAGGGGAAAAACCAATGATGAAAAAAAGTGAAATTACTTTCCCGTTGTTGTTGAATTAGTTTGTAATAATGTGGCATAGCCAATAACAACATCCACCAGTAATGGTAGGTATCAACTGCCCGGTATCCATAGCCATTTTCTACCCCATATGCCGTAACACCTGCAATAAATAATAACGAAACCATGGAAGAAGACATAATATAAATCAACGGGACAGCAAGCAACATCCATGTAAACAGAAAACTGCCCAGGTCACCGGAAATATTATACAGCTGTGCTACCAGCGAAATAGATGCCCCAACTGCAAAAAATAAAAAGACAGCACTGCTTTCTTTCCATGTTTTGCTTTGCGGCTTTTTTAAAAGGCTGTACCCACAAAAAAATTGTCCGATAACCAATGGTAAAAAAGCACATAAAACTCTAACGGGTCTGCTTAAGTTATCCCAGTTATGTGCAACAATTAAGATAATACCCAATCCCACAAGAACAGAACCAATAATACCAAAAACAATATTCATCCTTTGCGGTTGCGCCTGCTGCTTTTGCTGGTAATAAAGGGTTATTTTTTGCGCTGTTTCTTCTGATATTAATTCGGCTCCTACCAGTTCGGGCAATGCATTCGTAATATTTTTAGACATAGGCTATTATTAAAACAATCAGGTTGTATAATTTTTAAATAATCAAAAGTAAAAGGCTCTCCAAATCTTTCTTATTATTCGAGTATCTTTTCCTCTCTGGTTAATTTCCCTTGTTCATTGATACCCTCAATGATTACCCTGATTTTTTTTGCACTGTCGTTGTTAAAAAATGGAATGGTAATCCTTTTGTTTTTTGCATCCATTAATAAATAAGGGTTCCAGTATAATGTTGTCCGAAAATCATTTACATCAGCAGCGCTGGAATTGTCATAATCTGGTTTATAAAACTCTTTAATGCTGGAGTAACCATAAAGTGTTGCTGCATTTAATCCTTTTACTTTTGGATTGGCACTTCTCCCTTTTTTGGTATACACGGCCACTGCACCTCCTGCTCCCCCTCCCACTGCTCCAAAAAAAGGAGGATCAAACACTTTAATCATCGCAACATCCGTCATCGAGGTTGATTGCAACATACTGATATCTGTATTTTGTTCATTCAGGAATACATCTGTAGTACTGCCCCTGCGGCTGATACTCCCGCCCTCGGGACCATCAGTGGTTATCTCCAAACCTGCAACTTTACCCCTTAAATAATCAAGTACACTTATAGCAGATTGAGCAAAAGGATCATCTTCTGTAGCGAATATTCTTGAGTTGCCACTGCTAAACATACCTGAAGCATATTCCGCATCCACTTTTTCAGCCGCTGTTTTTTGTTTACCAATAACCGTTACGGTTTCCAATGTTTTTACTTTTTTCATTTGGAACTGCGACAGGTACAAATTATTTTTTTGAATGGCACTTGCTAATATACTGCTATCCGGTATTTTATTAAAGTATAAATTAGATAGTAGATTGGTAGCAAAACCTGGCGGTCTTTTTAATCCGTTGTTAAAGGAAAAACTGGCCCTTTCGGTAAGTACTTTATTTTTATCTCCATTAATTTGATAATATAATTTTACCGTATCAAAAAAGTAAATACCATTTACTTTAAAACTCCCGTCCTCATTTAACGGTATCGTAATAAAAGATTTGTCACTGCTGGCAGGTGTTTGCAAAATCCCCGTAAGCATTTTATTACTCAATTGAAATTTTGACAATCCAAATATATTACCTGCAATAGAGAGATAATTATCCGGTTCATTCTTAATAACGGGCAATTCATTGGCCAATACTTTTTGCCAGTTAAATCTTCTCCACCCATTGGTCATCATCACAAGGTCCAGCTGACGTTTTACAGAATCTTCATCACTGGCAAAATAATAAGAAGGTTGGTAAACAAACCCTTTTAAATCAGTTGTGAGCAGGAGTTGCGAAAAAATATTTTCTTTACCCTCCTCATTTACATCGGTTGATGCATCTGTAACAGATATGGATAAATTACTTTTCAGGTTCCCTCCTACATCTACTTGCAATATATTTTTTCCACGGCGGGTTATATTTTTTTCCATCAAATGTAAATCGGTCACAAAGGAATAATTGTTGTTATTTACAAAAACAATCCGTTCTGCTACTGGCACTTCTGCAGCATTAAACACGGTTATTTGCATAATACCATCTGGCAAACTATCTGTTGGTATGGGAGCCGAAGCCAACATCACCTTGCGCATATTAATCCTTGCAGCATACACTATTTGCTGATGCATTTGTGCTATAACTGTGAATTGTTTAAAATCTTCCGTTACCACTTCAGACCTTGAAATTTTATAAAGGAGCGATGATTCCGTTTGATCAACTTTTAAACACACACCCAGTTCCTTAGCTTCTGGCAATACTGTTTCATGGGCAACCCCCATTGCATCTTTCCAAACTGCTTTATATTTTTCTCTTGGCAATGCTGTAAGTGTAAAATAGCCCATACCGTTATGGGTCGTTTTAAAACTATTGACCACCTGCCCCTTACTATCTGTAATATTGCCGGTTAATGCAAAAGGAATCCCATCCTGGTTATTGGTTTTAAAAGCCACACGGCAGGCAATATTTTCAACAAGATCGCCTCCTTCCGGAAAAAATGTTAATGTAAATTTATTAGATGCTGGTATTTTACTGAAAGCAGCTTTTTTGTTAATAACCATTAATGGCTTTATATATAAAAAGGAAGAATCAAAATTCAGCATCCAGGAGGTATAAGCCCGGATGTATAATTTAGAATGGTAATTAGAATCGGCCAGTTCAAAATGAGAAGCTGCACCAGCCTGCAATATCGGCATTATTTTCCTTTGCAATAATATGCCATTTTCATTGATCAAATCTGCATACAATGTACGGCTGATAAGGGATGCACTATTATTGGCAGTAATATACGCTTTAAACCAAATCGTCTCACCGGTATAATAATAGGATTTATCCAGCTGCAAATAAATTTTCTCCTGAGGGTATTGTTCACTCAGCACATTTAACAGCGAATCGTATTTTTCCTGGGCAGCAGCGTTTAAGAAACACATAGCCAGTAATAGCAGCAGCATCCAGTTTTTTCTCATTTCCAAACGATCGTTATAGTTTTAGTAAGTATATAATTCAAAATAAAATATTAAAAACAGGATAATTCAATTTGACCATATAAATTAGTGCTAAAGATACACTAACAAGTTTGCTGAAAATAGATTACGAAACATAATATTGCCATTTAAATAAAATTGGTTTAAAAACCTACCCATTAAAAAGTTTGTGTCGCTTAATAGGCTTCCCCTGCCTTAACAATACGGCTTGATATATACTGGGGACATCATTTGTCCAGTTTCGCAAAACAAAAATGATGGCAATGATCTCCAGTCTGGTGATAATGCCAATATAAAAACAAACCTGAAATAAGGCGAAAGCATTCTTAAAACACATCAACTGAATAATAGTAGCAAATAAAAAGAGTGTCCAAATTTTTGAAGAAATCGTATGTGTTGCTATTTCCTTTCTGAATTTAAGAAAACAAATAACATAGGCCAATGCTTCTATTCCCAACAAAATAAAAAGTGCAACCCTGTTATTATAAAAAAAGGACCTTGCATCTAAATAGGTGGCTGCGGCAACCAGTAAAAAAAATGCCTGATCAATGGTAGAATCCAGCCTTCGAAGTTTTTCTGTAGAAACATTTAATCGCCTGGCAATAATCCCATCAAAAATATCTGTCAGTAACCCCAGCGAAAAAAGCACAACAGCAATTACACTATAATGATTTATGTGTAGGAGGCTGCAAATAAAAATAACGATTCCAATGAGTAATCTTGAATAAATAAGCAACACCGGAATCTTTTTCATTGGATAAATTTATTACAGTTAAGTGTATAATGCTAAAACTACCCAAATAATATTCCTTTGCTTATTCCGAATACACAAATTGAAATAAAATTGTAGCTACCGATTAAAATATTTTTTGTTTATATAATTTATTTTTTATTAATATTGTTTTACAAACTGCTTATGAAAAAAATATTTTTACTGCTATTTTCCATTCTACTTTATGGTTATCATTCATTTTCTCAAACAATTGTTGTTGGAGGCCAATGTATGTCTGGTGGAATAACCCTTACTTTTTTTCAGAATATAGATGGAAAACCTGCTTATACAGGTATTGGCACAGTGGGTGGCAATGCCGGCGTACAAGTGAGTATTTACTGGATGCCCGCTCCAGACAATCTTTGGGTGCTTGATTTTGACGGACAGCCCTATTTTCAAAATAGCTGTAATACAGCAACTGTTCCTGGAACAGCTTTTACAGCTTGCCCATGGAGTGTTGTTTCTGGCACTACCTGCACTGGTGGTGCAGCGCTTTCTATAACAGGTGCTGTTTTATTACCTGTAACGATGTTAGATTTTACTGCTACCAAAAAATTGAAAGAAGTTCTCCTTAACTGGAAAACTTCACAGGAAATAAACAACAACGGATTTACTGTTCAAAAATCCAATGACGGTATTCATTGGCTGGATATTGGTTTTGTAAAAGGAAATGGAACTACCAGCTCTATTTCTACCTATCAATTTACAGATGCTGCTCCTTTTTCAGGCATCAACCTCTACCGCCTGAAACAGGAAGACATAGATGGTAAGATTACTTATTCATCTACGCAAAAAGTAGATTTTACCCTTAACTCATTTTTCACCATCTCTGATAATCCGGGTAAAGGAATTTATAAAATAAATATGGCTCCGGGTATAGAAAAACTGGAGATCCTTGTTACCGATGCCAGCGGAAAAACAATTGTTCGTAAAACTGCTGTAGCAGGAAATCATATACTGGATATCAGTAACAATGCATCCGGCATTTACTGGCTTCAAATTAAAAAAGCAAATTACCAGGTTACTCAAAAAATCATAAAACTTTAACTGAGGATGAATAACAATAATAGCCGACGTAGTTTTCTGAGCAGTTTAGCCATCCTTTCAGCAGGTACTGTGCTGGCAGGTAATCCATCTAAACTTTTCTCGGAAAACGATCAACAGTTAGACTTGGAAAAGACATGGAATGCTTTTATAAAAAAAGCAGGTGCTTCTGTTTTCCTAAATCTTACAGGAATGAATTTGCCAGTTAAACATACGGTTGTAAATGGGCATAAAATGCAAAAGGGAACCATCATAAGCTTTGATAAAGAAAACCTACTGGCACAGCCAACCTGGATTTACTGGGCCAACAACAAGGCTAAACCTGCGGATATAATGATCAATATTTACGAAAACAGCTATCCCTACAATAGAATTATTACTTTAGACAAATACCAGTTAAATGCATTGCTTGAAATCAGCAAAAAATCATCTGAAGAAAATCTGTTACAAGCTGCCTGCTGTAAAAATGATGATGAGAAATACACTGGGCCAAAACTAAAAATCAAAACAACAATCAAAAAAAGAAAACAAAGCCAGGACATTTGTTTCTATAAAAACAACAGCCTTATTTTTAAAGAAAATTTATTTTATAACGTTTAAATTACATTTATGGACGGGACCTTAGCACAAATTTTACTATTTGCAGGAAATTTTGCACCAATGAATTGGTCATTTTGCAATGGTCAACTAATATCTATTTCACAAAATACTGCACTTTTTTCACTGATAGGTACACAATTCGGGGGAAATGGCATGACAACATTTGGACTGCCTGATCTTAGAGGACGTGTTGTTGTAGGAGCAGGACAAGGACCGGGATTAACCAATATTGCAATTGGACAAACTGGCGGAACTGAAAATGTTACCCTTCTTTCAACTAATATGCCCAGCCATACGCATCAACTGCTAGGCTCAACACTTGCTGGCAGTACTTCTGTACCTACAGGCTCATTACTAGCCAATACAGGCACTTTAGACAAGGAGTACACTTCAACTTCTGGGGCAGCCAATGTTGCAATGAATGCTGCTTCCATAGGTAATGCAGGCGGTTCACAACCTTTTAGTATCAGAAACCCATATCTTGGGCTTAATTATATTATATGCTTAACTGGGTTCTTTCCGAGTCGCAATTAATCTTTACAACGACAATAATTGAATACTTTATCATCTTATAAGAGCTGGTGGAAAAGCCTGTCGCCTCAATGGCGACAGGCTTTTAGTTTATCTGTATTGCAAAAACAGGATGAACCAACAAATGAAGATCTTGAAACATTAAAAAAACTGCAGGT
>CANNJE010000068.1 GCA_947504605.1 Chitinophagaceae bacterium | reverse complement strand
GTATGCTTTTGTGAGGTAGCAATCATTTCTGCTACAAGGTCATCAGCATCAACAACAGTGCCTTCTCTGCTTTTCATTTTGCCATGGGGCAATTCTACCATTCCATAACTTAAATGATAAATATTTTCGGCATTCGGTAAATGTAATTTCTCGGCAATCAGCTTCAACACTTTCATATGATAGTTTTGCTCATCGCCAATTACATAAATACTCTGGTCTATTTTATATTCCTCATATTTTTGTTGCGCAAGCCCTATATCCTGGGTAATGTAAACAGATGTGCCATCTTTACGTTGTACGATTTTTCTGTCCAATCCATCAGCTGTTAAATCAATCCACACACTGTTGTCTTCATCCTGTTCAAACACAGCTTTAGCCAATCCTTCTTCCACCGTTTTTTTGCCGAGTAAGTAAGTGTTGCTCTCGTAATAAGTTTTGTCAAAATCGCTGCCAATTTTTTTATACGTAACATCAAAACCTTCATAAACCCAGCTATTCATTTTTTTCCAGAGTTCTATTACTTCAGGCTTTCCGGCTTCCCAATCAAACAACATCTGTTGGGTTGCCAGCATGATGGGCGCCTTTTTTTCAGCCTCTGCTGCCGGCATCCCTTCAGTTACCAGATCCTGAACCTGCTTTTTATATTCATCATTAAACTTAACATAGTAGTCGCCTACAAAATGATCGCCTTTTGTAAGGGTGCTTTGTGGAGTGGCTCCATTTGCAAAAAGTTGCCATGCTATCATACTCTTACAAATATGAATGCCCCGGTCATTTACAATACAGCTTTTAAAAACTTCATTTCCATTAGCTTTTAAAATTTCTGCTACACTCCACCCAAGAAAATTGTTTCTAAGGTGTCCAAGGTGAAGTGGTTTATTGGTGTTGGGAGACGAATACTCAACCATTACTTTTTTGCCATTGGCAGGGAAAATGCCATAGTGCTCATTCTTGTAATTTTCCTGTAATGTTTGTAGCCAGAACTGGTCGGCCACATGTAGGTTTAAGAATCCTTTAATGATATTATAACCGGTGAATAAATGCGGGTGACCATTAACCAGCGCATTACCCAGTTGTTCTCCCAAAGCTGCAGGGTTTTGACCAGTTTTTTTTAATAAGGAAAAAAGTACAACGGTATAATCTCCCTCAAATTCTTCTTTGGTTTGATTTACCTGAAAATCGGCCTCCGAAAAGGTAATATTATATAAATCAGACAGGCTTTTAATAACAGCCTTTTGTAGTTCTTGAGCTATTGACATGGCACAAAACTAATAAAATAAAGTAAAGCTCCCTTGTCTGTTCATTAAATGCAATAGACCAAACCAACTTTTGCTATAGTAATTACCGATTAAAGGAATGGGGTTAAAAGGAGTTTTAGATGGCTAATTAGGGAAAGAATCTGCGAAAATTTGGCCTTATTATCTATTATCCCTTTTCAATTATTAATTATTAGTTACTTTTGCGCCCATTTTAGATATTATGATTAGTGTAAATAATGTAACCCTTGCATATGGCAAAAGGGTTTTATTCGACGAGGTAAACATCAGTTTTACCAAAGGAAATTGTTACGGTGTCATTGGAGCCAATGGAGCCGGTAAATCAACTTTTCTTAAAATTATTAGTGGCGAAATTGAAGCTAATAAAGGAGTTGTGAGTATTACTCCCGGCGAGCGTATGGCTGTTTTAAATCAAAACCAGTTTGCTTTTGATGAACAAACCGTTTTAAATACTGTGATGATGGGCCATAAGAAAATGTGGGCTGTTATGCATGAAAGAGACGCTATTTACAGTAAAGAAGATTTTACCGAAGCAGACGGTCTTAAAGCAGGCGAACTAGAGCATGAGTTTGGTGAAATGGGTGGATATACTGCAGAAAGTGATGCAGCTACTTTTTTAAGTGAGTTGGGGGTGAAGGATGAGTTACATCAAATGTTGATGAAAGATATTAGTGCCAACCTGAAAGTAAGGGTATTGTTGGCACAGGCCCTTTTTGGCAATCCGGATATATTATTATTGGATGAGCCTACCAATAACCTTGATGTGGAAACCATCAGCTGGTTGGAAAACTTTTTGGCAGATTACGAAAATATTGTGTTGGTGGTGAGCCATGATCGTCACTTTTTGGATGCCGTTTGTACACATGTGGCCGATGTTGATAAAATGAAAATAAAAGTCTACACCGGTAACTACTCCTTCTGGTACGAAAGTTCACAGTTGGCAGCAAGACAGGCTTCAGATAAAAATAAAAAGCAGGAAGAAAAGAAAAAAGACCTGTTGGAATTTATTGCCCGCTTTAGTGCAAATGCATCTAAAAGTAAACAAGCCACCAGTCGTAAAAAAGCATTGGATAAATTGGTGTTTGAAGATATTACTGCGAGTAACAGAAAATACCCCGGTATTATTTTTAAACAGGAGCGAGAAGCAGGTAACGATATTTTAAAAGTAGAAAATCTATCGAAAAAACTAGATAGTAAAACCATTTTTAGCAAACTTAATTTTGATGTGCAGAAAGGCCAGAAGATCGCATTTTTGAGTCGTGATCCTATTGCACTGACAACATTTTTTGAATTGATCAACGATCGTATAACAGCAGATACCGGTACTTACGAATGGGGCACAACAATTACCACCGCTTATTTACCCAACGATAACAAAGAATACTTTGAAGGAAACAGCTTGAACCTGATGGATTGGCTGAGACAATTTGTTCCACCTTATGTAAAGGATGTTGATGAAGATTTTCTTCGTGGGTTCCTTGGTAAAATGTTATTCAGCGGAGATGAAATATTGAAGAAAACTTCGGTATTGAGTGGGGGTGAAAAAGTAAGGTGTATGCTCAGTAAAATGATGATTCAAAATCCAAATCTGTTGATTTTGGATGAACCTACCAACCACCTTGATCTGGAAAGTATTATTGCTTTTAATGATAGTATGGTTTCATTTTCAGGTACTTTATTGTTTACAACACATGATCACCAGTTTATGCAAACAGTAGCCAACAGAATTATTGAGATTACGCCAAAAGGCATGATCGATAAACTGATGAGTTACGATGAGTACCTGGCCGACGAAAGGATAAAAGAGTTAAGAGAAGAGATGTATAGCTAATATTTATTTGGCACGATTTTTACGAGTACCTCGTTAATCAAATAAATAAAAACAGCTAAGATGAAGAAGACACTATTAGTAACATTCGTATTATTTACAATTTTAACGGGCGCTGTAAATGCACAAAGCAATATTGGCTCTACCGATTACACAACAGCAATTGGGGTAAAATTTTACCCAGGTGCAGTTTCTGTAAAACATTTTGTAACAGATAAAAATGCATTAGAGGGAATTGCCTATTTCTGGAACCGTGGTACCCGTATTACTGGTTTGTATGAAATACATGGTGAGATTGAAAATGCCGGAGGTTTGAAATGGTATATAGGACCTGGAGCACACGTTGGATTTTATAATAATAAATATTATGCAGGTGCTACCTATATTGGCTTGGATGGGGTATTGGGTTTAGATTATAAATTTAAAAGTGCACCCATTAACCTTTCTATCGATTGGCAACCTTCCTTTGAATTCGGCGATGGTGCAGGATTTAGCGGAAATTGGGGTGGCCTTGCAATTCGTTACGTACTATAAAAAAATGTTTAATATTCAAAGCCTGTTGGAAACAACAGGCTTTTTTATTTTTATATACGATCGCAATTAGTAGATTTGCCGCCACATAAATGAAACAACTCATAACAGATAGTATTGATTTTTTTTATCCTCTCTTCAGGAAGATCATGCCCCTGCAAACATTTAGGTATGCAGCATGTGGTGGTGGTAATGCACTGTTTGGATTGATTACTTACTTCATAGGATACCAGTATATTTTTGCGCAACGTGTTTTTGATTTTGGCTTCTTCGCGTTTAAACCACATATTGCTGCACTATTTTTATCTTCCTGTATCACATTTATTATAGGTTTTGTATTAAACAGGTATGTTGTTTTTACAGCGTCTAACCTTAGGGGTAGGATCCAGCTATTCCGTTATTTCCTTTCTTTTTCTTTTAACTTAGTGATCAACTATGGGATGCTTAAACTATTGGTTGAAATATTAGGCTGGAATCCATTGCTGAGCCAGGTGCTAACTATTGGATTTGTAATAGGCATCAGTTTTTTCACCCAACGGCATTTTACTTTCAGGGTAAAAAAAGACGGAATGGCCGAGTTAACAGATTTGGAATAAGGGATTCGTATTCTTTAATTTAAAAGAATGCTCCTTTTTATCCTGTAATTGATCAGCGATATGCCCTTGGTTCCCTAATATTTATTTTTTCTCTCTACGTTTAGTGTTAGGGTTATTACACAAAATGTCACTGCATATAAAGATTTTGCTCCCATAAGCAGTTTGTTTTCCCTTTTTTTGAGTTGGTAATTCTTTGCTTCTGCCATTTTTACACACTTTTTCCCTTGGCACAATGATTGACAATTCATTTGCACAAACAATTAAAACAATCAATATGGGAAAGATCATAGGAATTGACTTAGGAACTACCAACAGTTGCGTTTCTGTAATGGAAGGCAACGAACCGGTGGTAATTGCAAACGATGAAGGGCGTCGTACAACCCCTTCCGTAGTTGCTTTTTTAAAAAATGGAGAACGTAAAGTAGGGGATCCTGCAAAACGTCAGGCAATCACCAATCCACAAAATACGATTAGTAGTGTGAAGCGTTTTATGGGCCGTATGTTTAATGAAGTAACAGAAGAAACAACCCATTGGAGTTATAAAGTAGCAAAAGGTGACAATAATACGGTTCGTATTGACATAGATGGCAGAATGTACACTCCACAGGAAATCAGTGCAATGGTTTTGCAGAAAATGAAAAAAACTGCCGAAGATTACCTTGGTCATGAAGTGTCAGAAGCTGTTATTACCGTTCCTGCTTACTTTAACGATGCTCAGCGTCAGGCTACCAAAGAAGCTGGCGAAATTGCCGGTTTAAATGTACGTCGTATTGTAAACGAGCCCACTGCAGCAGCATTGGCTTACGGAATGGATAAAAAAGGAAAAGACCAGAAGATCGCAGTATTTGATCTTGGTGGTGGTACTTTTGATATATCTGTTCTTGAACTTGGAGATGGCGTATTTGAAGTAAAATCTACCAATGGTGATACCCACCTTGGTGGTGATGACTTTGATAAAGTAATCATGGACTGGTTGGCAGACGAGTTTAAAGCAGATGAAGCAATTGATCTAAGAAAAGATCCAATGGCATTACAACGCCTGAAAGAAGCTTCAGAAAAAGCAAAGGTGGAGTTGTCTTCTTCTTCAGAAACAGAGATCAATCTTCCTTATGTTACTGCTGTTGATGGTGTGCCTAAGCACCTTGTAAAAAAGTTAACCCGTGCTAAATTTGAAGCACTTGCAGATAAATTATTCGAACGTTGCCTGAAACCTTGTGAGGCTGCCTTAAAAGATGCCAACCTTAGCACTTCTCAAATTGACGAAGTGATATTGGTAGGAGGTAGTACCCGTATTCCAAAAGTGCAGGAAATCGTAGAAAAGTTCTTTGGTAAAAAACCAAACAAAGGGGTAAATCCGGATGAAGTTGTTGCAGTAGGTGCAGCCATTCAGGGTGGTGTATTAACCGGAGAAATCAAAGATGTATTGTTGCTTGATGTAACCCCACTTGGATTGGGTATTGAAACAATGGGTGGTGTAATGACAAAGTTGATTGAAAGCAACACAACCATTCCAACCAAAAAATCTGAAACATTCAGTACCGCCAGCGACAACCAGCCGGGTGTGCAGATACATGTATTACAGGGTGAACGACCAATGGCTACTCAAAATAAAAGTTTGGGTATGTTTAACCTGGATGGTATCCCTCCAGCACCAAGAGGTGTTCCTCAGGTAGAAGTAATTTTTGATATCGATGCCAATGGTATCCTGCATGTAACAGCCAAGGATAAAGGAACCGGTAAGGAACAAAAAATTCGTATCGAAGCGGGTAGTGGCTTAAGTGCGGAAGAAATAGAAAAAATGAAGAACGAAGCTAAGGCAAACGAGGCTTCCGATAAAGCAGAAAGAGAAAAAGTTGATAAGATCAATCAGGCAGATAGCTTAATATTCCAAACAGAAAAACAACTGAAGGAATATGGCGATAAAATTCCTGCAGATAAAAAAGCTAGCATCGAAGCTGGCCTTGAGCAATTAAAAGCTGCGCACAAATCTCAGGATATAACACAAATTGATACTGCCAGCACCGCTTTAAATGCAGCATGGACAGCAGCCAGCGAAGATATGTACAAAGCTACTCAGGAAGGTGCCGCACAACCGGGCGCAGAGCCTGGAGCAGAACCTCAGGGCGCAGATGCGGCTAGTAGTGAAAATGTTACAGATGCCGAGTTTGAAGAAGTGAAATAAAATACTGATTGGCCCATTGCTAATCTGAAAAAAAATACAGCCGCCCCAAATTATTGGGGCGGTTTTTATTAGAAGACTTTAAAACCGGTTTTCCCGACCTCTTTTCATTATTTCCCGAAATTCTTCACGGGTTATATTTCTTCCTTTTTTGGGTTCTACAATTTCCTTCGTATTTTTTAACAAACTTTGTGCGGAATAACAGGAGCCGGTTTGGTGAAAATAAATTTCCAAAATTGCCCCCTCCAAACCATTTAATCCAAATGGACCCATATCTGTTATAAGTTCGGGGGTATACCAAACCTCTATTAGTTTTTTTTGGCTGTTAATAACAAATGCTTTTTTACAGTTATAGCCTAAGATGTTTTTTGTTGTATTTGCGAATTGCCAGTTTAAATTTTCAATACTATCTCTAATTAAACAATCCTGCTCCCCAAAGGGTTGAACACCCATGATTACAAGATTTCTGGAAAGGTCGGTGTAAGTAGAGTGTCCCCGAAAATTACTTCCCAACGGTTTTTTTTCACTTAATATAGAAGGGTCGTAATTTGTTTGATAAGAGATACTGTCTCTTACAGCAAATAAAATCCAGTGGTTATTTGGTTGTTTTGGAAGCCGTTTATTATAACTGCTATCGTCAAATTGGTTTAGTTTTTTTTCACTTGGATAATATACAATGCTAAGATTTGATTGTGCTGTAGAAAATTTGCAAAAAACAAAACTTGCCAGAATGAAAATAGTTTTTATCATATTAGGTATAAGGTTAAAAAGCAAATCTATTAAAATACAGGGTAAATACTGGTTCCCACTGCTAAAAAAACGGGCTGTAGGTAGTTCTTTGAATTATACATCACAATAAGATGAACATAATTTCGTTTATGCTAATAACTCTGAAACAAACAAATTACTCTTTATGAAAATGATGAAAAACTTTGTAGCTGTAATTGCTATTCTTTTTTTACTGGTATCTTGTTCCCGTGCTGTAACTGTTCAGCAGGCCGCTAATAACCATTACAAAAGCTGCAGACCCATTCGTTAGTTTTCTCTAATAAGATATTATTGGTATGCCGTCTTTTACCATGAAACAGCAATTACCAGATAAATGGAGGGAAATAATACTCAGCTATCAAACTTTATAAATAAAAATGCCCCGCAATAGCAGGGCATTTTTGTTATATATAATTAATTTGGTAATTAATTGATCAAATTAAGCGCAAGGGCAAAGAAGGTTACATTAAAGGGTAAAACCATAGAACAATAACCACCACCTATTGCATAAACACCAAAAAATGCTGCAACAGATATTAAAAACAAAATCCAGTAAAGGCCGGTAGATTTTTTAGAAGTAGTCATAAATCAATTATTTTTCGCAAATATAAGACAGAACCAATAAAAGGATCAAAATTTTTGCTTTTAAACTTTTATAAAAATTAAATTTTACAATTTGTAAATTGCGTACTTAATACACATTGTATGATTATAAACTTTTTCGTTGGTTTCCGTTCTCAAAACGGCCAATCGATTGCTATCAAAATAATATCCCTAAATAAAGAGTCTGGTTTAAAGGTTGTTGAATTGCCCCTTCATTACTTAGATGCCTCTTTTTGGCATGCTGCAATAAAATGTTCGGAATTGGAAATTACGGATGAATTTGAGTACACATATATATTCAGGGATCAAAATAACGGGGAAGTAAAAGAGTTTTGCCGCAATACAGCTATCAATATTAAAAAAGTAGAAACTAAAAATTTAGATATTGTAGACGAGTGGAAAGAAGATATTTATGCAGATCTGTTCTCCTCAAAACCTTTTGTGACGGTTTTTAACCAGAAAATAGAAAAAGTAAAGATTACGGATACTAAAAATCCTACTCATATTTTCAGGGTAAAAGCCCCGGCGTTGGGAACAGGAAAAATAGTATGTGTAACGGGCGGAAATAAAAAGTTGAAGGATTGGGATAGCGAGAAGCCATTGCTAATGGAGCAAAAGAAAAATCATTGGCAACTTAAAATTAATCTCGGAAAGGAAAATTTTCCAATAGAATATAAGTTGGGCATTTATGATCTGCGCAGTAAACAAATGGATTTTGAGGCAGGCGATAACAGGGTATTGCCGGTTCCTTCAGATAAAGATTCATTAACAATTCTTCATGATAGTATGGATGTGGGCGCCAATCGTTGGAAAGGTACTGGTGTAAATATTCCTGTATCTTCTTTAAAGTCGGAACATAGCTGGGGAGTGGGAGATTTTACCGATCTAAACCTGCTGACAGATATCTCAAAAGCCACTGGTATCAGGTTAATTCAGTTACTACCAATCAACGATACAACAGCAACGCATACCAACAAGGATTCTTATCCTTATTCTGCTGTATCTGCTTTTGCATTACATCCTATTTACCTGAATGTACAGAATCTGGCAACGGCATTGTCTGTCCAATTTTTAGATGAAATGTTGAACCAGGTAAAAGAATTAAATGGCAAAAACACCCTTCATTACGAAGAAGTGCTGGCTATTAAAAATGAAGCCATCAGGTTATTGTTTGAAAAAGACAAAGCTTCTTTTAAAGATGATCTTGACTGGTTTACCTTTTTTGATCTGAACAGACATTGGCTGGTACCTTATGCAGCATATTGTTACCTGAGAGATAAAAATAAAACAGCAGATTACAATACCTGGGGATCTTTTGCTTCTTTTGATGAAGATGCAGTGCAGGAACTGGTAAGTCCGGAGAATGATTTTTATAATGAGATAGCGATTCATTATTTTACCCAGTATCATTTGCATTTGCAATTAAAAGCTGCCGTAGATTATGCACATAAATCAGGCATCATCATCAAGGGCGATTTGCCTATTGGCGTTGGAAGACATAGTGCAGATGCATGGATGTACCGTTCGCTTTTTCATATGGATATGCAGGCAGGAGCACCGCCGGATGCATTTGCTACCAAAGGACAAAACTGGAGTTTCCCAACCTATAACTGGGAAAAAATGGCAGCCGATGATTATGCTTGGTGGCGCCAGCGGATGGAGCATATGAGCAACTACTTTGATGCGATCCGTATTGATCATGTACTTGGCTTCTTTCGTATTTGGAGTATACCCTTACACGCCATAGAAGGCATCATGGGTAAATTTGTTCCAGCATGGCCCATTAGTCATGAGCAATTTACAAGTGCGGGTATTCATTTTAATGAAGACCGTTTTTGTAACCCATATATAACCGAACAATTGTTGAACGATTGGTTTGGTGCTAATGCAGCATTGGTTAAGCATACTTTTTTGAACAATTACCGTTTCAAAGAAGAATTAAATGCTCAAAGTAAAATAGCCAACTATTTTAAAAACAATCCCGAACATCATTATTTGCAAACAGGGTTGTTTGATTTGTTGAGCAATTTTATAACCATCAGAGATGATGAGTTCCCGTATAATTATCATTTCCGCATCAGTATGCATTCAACCGATTCTTACAAGGTCTTGCCTTATAACGAACAGCAGGCGCTCAATCGTTTGTTTGATGAATACTTTTTCAATAAACAAAATACCTTGTGGGAAGAAGAGGGTATAAAAAAACTGGCAGCTTTAAAACGCAGCACCAATATGCTTATTTGTGCCGAAGATCTGGGTATGGTGCCTAAAATGGTAGAAGGCGTATTGGCCAATATGCATATGCTGGCATTGGAAGTGCAGCGTATGCCAAAGCGCATTAATGAAACTTTTTCGAACCCTTATAACTCTCCTTACCTGAGCGTGGTCACACCTTCTACACACGATATGGCAACCATTAGAGAATGGTGGGAAGAAGATAAAAAAGTAGTACAGGATTTTTATAACCATCAGATGGAACATTCTGGAGATGCACCTTTTTATGCAGAGCCATGGGTATGCAGAGAAGTGCTGCAACAACACCTTAATTCACCAGCTATGTGGGCAGTATTTTTATTACAGGATTTGATGGCTATGGATGATAATTTGAGAATAGAAAATCCAAGGGAAGAGCGGATTAACAATCCGGCAAATCCCAATCATTACTGGAATTACAGGATGCACATCAAGCTGGAAGACTTGCTTGACCAGACAGGATTTATTGTTACTTTAAAAACGATGATACAGGACTGCGGAAGATAAAATTGGGCAAGCAGTATAATTAAAAATGAAAGTCTCTTACAAAACATATAACCTGCCATTCAGGTATCCGTTCACTATTTCCAAAGGAACAAAAACACATCAGCCAACACTGATTGTGGAGTTGGATCATTTTGGGATAAAAGGATATGGAGAAGCTCCTGCAATCAGCTACTATAATATTCCGGTAGAAAAAATGATTGAAGACCTGGAGCAGAAAAGACCATTTATTGAAAAATTCTCCTTTACAGATCCAGAACGTTACTGGCATTACCTGCATCATTTATTTCCGGCAAATTCATTTTTAGTTTGTGCATTGGATATGGCAGGCTGGGATATTTATGGTAAACTTAAGAGAAAACAATTGTTTGAACTATGGGGCTTGGATAATACCAAAACGCCTATAACCGATTTTACCATTGGTATCGACAGTATAGAAATGATGGTAAAAAAAATGCAGGAAAAACCTTGGCCCATTTATAAAATAAAAGTGGGAACCGAAAATGATATTGAAATGGTGGAAGCATTGCGAAAGCATACCAACGCTGTTTTTCGGGTAGATGCCAATGCAGGTTGGACACTGGAGCAGGCACTCTTTAAAATTCCTTTACTTAAAGAACTGGGTGTAGAATTTGTAGAACAACCATTGGCTAAAGATGACTGGGAAGGAATGAAGGTTTTATACGAAAAATCTGTATTGCCATTATATGCCGATGAAGCCTGTGTTTTTGAAGCTGATGTAAAAAAATGCTATAATCATTTTCATGGTATAAATATTAAACTTACCAAGTGCAGTGGTATCACACCGGCACGTAACATGATAAAAGAAGCCAAACAATTGGGGATGAAAGTGATGGTAGGTTGTATGAACGAAAGCTCTATAGGTACCGCTGCTATTGCACAGTTGGCTCCCATGCTGGATCATGTGGATATGGATGGTCCTTTATTATTGACAGAAGATATCGCTAAAGGAGTACATTTCGAAAACGGAAAGATCATCTATAACCAGGGATATGGTTTGGGAATTGAATTGGCTGGCCAGTTTGGAACGGATTTGTAATGTTAAATTGCTTGCTAGTATCAAACAAACGGAAAATAAATTTGGCTAAAAATAAATTCGTGCCTTACTTTGCATAACAAATGAAAAAATTCACAACCATACATCATCACCATACTTTACCTCAGGGTAAGCTGTGTTGATTTGTGTGTACATCACATATTTTAATAAAAGGCTTACAGAAATGTAAGCCTTTTTCTTTTTAATCAAACAGCGAACAAACTAACACAAATCATAGCAGGTTTTGGAATAGAAAAAGTTCATTGTTCAAAAAATACTTTATGTTAAAAATCGCAATTCAAAAATCAGGCAGGCTTTATGAAGAATCCGTAAAGTTGTTGAAGGAATGTGGGATACAACTTAATAACGGCAATAAACAGTTAAAGACAGTTGCTGAGAATTTTCCCATAGAAATATTCTTTTTGAGAGATGATGATATTCCACAGTATGTATACGATAGTGTAGCAGATATTGGTATTGTAGGTGAAAATGTTTTGCTTGAAAAAAATAAAGAGATCGATTTGATTTATAAACTGGGATTTGGTAAATGCCGTTTAAGTTTGGCCGTGCCCAAGTCAATGAAATATGAATCTTTAAAAGATATCAATGGTTTAAAGATAGCTACAACCTATGCTCATATCACACAAGCATTTTTAAAAGAAAATGATATTCAAGCAGAGATACATGAGATCAGCGGTTCTGTGGAAATAGCACCGGGTATTGGTCTTGCAGATGTTATTTGTGACTTAGTGAGCAGTGGCAGTACTTTATTTACCAATAATTTGAAAGAAGTAGAGGTTGTGCTTAAGTCGGAAGCGGTATTGGTGGGCAACAAAAAAATGAGTGAGGAAAATAAACAGATTTTGCAGAAACTATTGATGCGCATCAATGCCGTAAAAACGGCTAAAAACAATAAATACATTTTATTGAATGCACCCAATCACCAACTTGAAAATATTGCAGCAGTGTTGCCGGGAAGTAAAAGCCCCACCATTGTTCCATTGGCAGAAGAAGGCTGGAGCAGCGTACAAAGTGTCGTTAATGAAAATGATTTTTGGGAAGTGATCGAAAAATTAAAAGAGCTGGAAGCAGAAGGTATATTGGTTATACCGATTGAAAAAATGATTGTTTAAAATTAGTCCTGCAGGGACATTGAATAAAGATTATGGAAAATATTTTTATAAATCCGGGTAAAGAGCAATGGGCGGAACTAACAAAAAGGCCCGCTTTTGATTATGCCGCATTGGAAGCAATCGTACAGCCTGTATTACAAGATGTAAAAGAAACCGGGGATGAAGCAGTAAAAAAATATGCTGCAAAGTTTGATAAGGTACAGTTGCAGGACTTGTTTGTAACAGCTGCCGAAATGGAAGAAGCCATTGCTATGGTGAACGAAGAATTAAAATTGGCTATTCAACTTTCGGAAAATAATATCCGGCTTTTTCATGAATCACAGAAAGACGCTGTTCAAAAAATAACCACCACAAATGGCGTTGTATGCTGGCGTAAATCAGTGGCTATACAGAATGTAGGATTGTATATTCCCGGGGGAACTGCTCCTTTATTTTCAACAATACTAATGCTGGGTATTCCTGCTCAGATAGCGGGTTGCAGTAATATTGTCATGTGCACACCCAGCAATGCCGCCGGTAAAGTGAATCCGGTAATATTATATACTGCTCAATTATTAGGGATTAAAAATATTTTTAAAATTGGTGGAGTGCAGGCCATTGCATCAATGGCTTATGGTACACAAACCATTCCTGCTGTGAATAAAATATTTGGTCCGGGTAATCAATATGTAACAGCTGCCAAACAATTGGTGAACAGAGAAGGTATTGCCATTGATATGCCTGCAGGGCCCAGCGAACTGGCCGTTTTTGCAGACAATTCATCCATAGCAGCTTTTGTTGCAGCAGATCTGCTTAGCCAGGCCGAACATGGTACAGATAGTCAGGTATTATTGGTTGCTACTTCAACGCAAATAATAAAGGAGGTTAATTCGCAAATCGACATTCAGTTAAAGGAATTGCCCCGTAAAGAAATAGCTGCTGCGGCATTAAAACACAGCCGGTTTATTGTTTTCGAAAATGAAAAAACTGCCTTTGATTTTTTAAATGACTATGCTCCCGAGCACTTGATCATTGCTTCGGAAAATGCAATTGAATTATGTGAACAGGTCATTAATGCAGGAAGTGTATTTTTAGGTAATTATTCTCCCGAAAGTGCTGGAGACTATGCGTCGGGAACGAATCATACATTGCCTACCAATGGATTTGCAAAAGCTTATAGTGCTGTATCGGTAGACAGTTTTGTAAAAAAGATAACTTTCCAGCAGTTGTCGGAAACAGGTATACAAAATATTGGACCTTCTATTGAATTAATGGCTACAGCAGAAGGCCTGCAGGCACATAAAAATGCAGTAACACTTAGAATAAAAAAATCATGATCAATAAAACAATCGAATCATTGGTAAGGGATAATATTAAATCCTTAAAACCCTATTCCTCTGCAAGGCATGAGTTTGAAGGGAAGGCCTCCGTTTATTTAGACGCCAATGAGAATCCTTTTGGATCAACACTGGAGGAATCGTTTAATCGCTATCCGGACCCTCTGCAATGGCAGTTAAAATTCCAGCTGACAAGAATAAAAGGAGTGCCCGCAGAAAATATATTTATCGGAAATGGCAGTGATGAAGTGATAGATATCGCATACCGTATTTTCTGTAATCCCGGTAAAGACAATGTGATCATTTGTCCGCCTACTTATGGGATGTATGAAGTGAGTGCAAATATCAATGATGTTGAAATACGCAAAGTGAATCTTACACCCGATTTCCAATTGGATGTAGAAGCTATTTTAAATGCCGTTGATGAACACTCAAAACTTTTGTTCATCTGTTCACCCAATAATCCTACGGGTAACAATATGAACAGAGCAGATATTGAATATTTGTTAAACAATTTTCCCGGTATTGTTATTATTGATGAGGCCTATATCAACTATTCCAATCAAAAAACATTTATACAGGAACTTACCGAATATTCTAACCTGATTGTAATGCAAACATTGTCTAAAGCATGGGGGC
>CANNJE010000067.1 GCA_947504605.1 Chitinophagaceae bacterium | reverse complement strand
GATTGATCTGGAACCTCATTCATCATTCCGGCATTTCCTTTAAGCGCATTGGCCATCAAGCTGGTTTGAATGGTTTCCGGTTCTTCCAAATTTTCTTCGGATTCATTCTTTTGTTCCTCATTGCCAACCTCCAATATTCCCGTTTCCGATGTATCTTTTTTCTTAGGTAGGTTAAACGTAGGATTAAAACGCCATATAACATATCCTAAAAATGAAACACCAATCAACAATACTGTACCAATTTTGCCAAGTGTTTTAAATAGGTACTCTTTACTCATATCTCCTACTGCACCTCCCCAGGCAAAAATATTTCCGTTCATAATTACTGAAGCGGTAACACTTATTAGTGGTAGCCCTAAAATCAAGTATTTAATATTACGGCTTACAGAAAAGATTTTTTTACCAAAAAATAAGTTTACCCCAACAATAAAAAAGAAGGAACAAATAAGATAGGATGCTATACCAAAACCTTTATAAATAAAAAAATGAGAAATAAAAGCGCCAAAGGTTCCCATTAAATTTGAAACATTGCCCTCTGTTCCCAATAAGAGTCTATAGCCATCTTTAAACACCTTATCCTGGTCTTCGTCCCAGGTGAATAGATAGGATGTAAACGCAATAAAAAAAAGAATTGCTAATAGAATACAAACACTACCGGCAATTTTATGGGTACGCTCGTCCTTTAGGAGTTCTTTAATCTCCACCGTTTCTTCCTTCTCCTGCTTTAGCGTATCAGCTGTTTCGGGCTTCGCTTTGGTTGTTTTTATTTTATTGGCCATTGATAACAAAGATAAATAAATCCTGCCTGCATACTAATGAATCAGCCCTTTTTAAAATATGAGGTTTCAACGAATTTATGTAGGTTTGACAGTAAAGCTGCATTTTTTGAAAAATATTCTTCTTATACCCATATTTTTTCTCCTTATTGCTATTGGAAAGGGACAAACCCCATCTCCCATCATACCAGTAAACGCAGACTCTGTAAAAGGTTTTAGCATCATAGAAAAAAACACGCTTCTTTTTATCGATAGTAGTGGTAAAAAGCCTCTCGACCAAGTAGAAAAAGCATTTTTTTCGCCATTAACCCATTTTTCAAAAAAAAACAATATTCCTTCAAGCCTTTTACCTTATACCTTTTACTTAAAATTTACACTTCAAAACAATGGCTTCAAGCAAAATGCTTTTTATTATTATCCAGGCAAGTTGTATGAAAAAATAACCCTTTATAAAATAGATAAGCTAACAAGAGTTACAACAAAAGTATCACTAGGAGCCATTTATGATGGTTTTGTTCCGCTAGTAATTGAGCCAATGCAATCAAATGAATATTTAGTTCAACTTACTTTTTTTAAAACAAAGTTTAATCAAATTGAGTCTAATCTGATTAGACAAGCTCATATAAACCTCTTTAAAAGTGAGCAATACAAATCCTTAACTCCCAAAAAAACTGCTGGCATCATTCTAAGTGGCATGATGCTTATGATGCTGCTTGTAACAGTTCTAAACTATTTTATTTCAAAAAAGATTGAGTTTCTATATAATTCCATGTATAGTTTGTGCATGTTCCTACTCACATTTTTAACCAGTTATCTTACTCAAAACCCCAGTTGGTTTAAAGGTTTTTTTATAAGTTATCTAGACCTTTTATTATTGATATTGGGAACTGTTTTTTACCTAACCTTTACCAGGCATTTTTTAGATACCCCAAAGCTACATCCTAAACTTAACAGATTTTTATTGTTAGAAAGTTATCTTATCGGCTTCCTTATGCTTATTTACAGCATCCATTATTTTGTATTTGACACTTACCAATTTGAGCTTTTACTTGAAAATATCATGAAATTTTTATTGCTGATAGCAACATTGGTTTATATATTTCTGGCGACAATTGAAAAAAACCCTTTGATGAATTATCTGGCAGCAGGTGCAGCCACCCAAATATTTTTTTCTATTATTTCCTTGTTTTTTATTTTAACCAATTCAGATGCTGCCAGCATGTATACTTCCCCAATATTTTATTTTGGATTAGGAGTTATCTGTTCCATCATTTCCTTCTTACTGGGTTTATTTTATAAAAACAGACAGGAACTTATCAGTAAGATAAAAGAACAGGAAGCCATGAAGCTTGCGGTAGAAAAACAATCATTCGAAAATCAATTCACCGTTTATAAAACACAGCAGGAAGAACGAAATAGGATAAGTGCCGATATGCACGATGATTTGGGAGCTGGAATGACTTCCATTAGACTGTACAGCGAACTTGCAAAAAGTAAACTAGGTGATAAAAATATGCCTGAGCTTGATAAAATTTCATCCTCGGCCGATGAACTTATCAACAATATGAATTCGATTATCTGGAGTATGAGTAGCCAGAACGACAGCATGGGCAATATGGTAGCTTATATCAGAAGTTACGTAATAGATTATATGGAGAATACGGGCATTAAACCCATTGTAAACCTGCCAGAAAAACTACCGGAATTGATAGTAAACGGTATCATCAGAAGAAATGTTTTTATGGTAATAAAGGAAGCATTGCAAAACATTGTAAAACATTCAAATGCAACTGAGGTAAGAATTACTATGAATAAAGAACCTGAAGGATTTTCACTAATCATTCAGGATAATGGAAAAGGTATCGACTTTGATAATCTCCGTCCCTTTAGCAATGGTTTAAAAAACATGAAGAAAAGAATGGAAGAAGTAGGCCTTGAATTTTCGATTGAAAATAACAATGGTACGGTTATAAGACTTTATGCGAAAACGAGATAATTACTTTTTTTTAAGTACTGCGATAATCATCATTATCCAACCCGTTATAAAAGACAATCCTCCAAAAGGTGTTATGGGTCCAAGCCATTTATAACCGGGCAATACCAAACCCTGCACAAAACACAACATATACAATGATCCTGAGAACAAAATGATGCCGGCAATGAATAAATACCCTGCAGCCAACATCCACTTATTTTTGAACTCTTTATATAAAATTGCTACTACAATTAAAGCTATAAGGTGATAAAATTGATATCTGACAGCAGTTTCGAAAATAACAAGAACCCGCTGACTAACCATTTCTTTTAAAGCATGTGCCCCAAAAGCTCCAAAGGCAACCGTTAATGCTCCTAAAATAAAAGCTGTTTTTAAAAACCCTTTATGCATGATTATTCTATTGGTGAAATGATATTGTCCAATGTATGTTCATTGATATTTTCTGCATCAATTATTATGTTTGCTTTTTCATAATATTCGTTTCTTTCTTTTAGTTTCTGTTCTATGTAGAAAAAAAGTTCCGACTCATTAAATTTATTCACCAGTGGCCTTTTGCCTTGCTGCGAAAGAATATTATTTAAAATAAAAATTGGGGAAGCTTTTAAAAGAATAGTGCTTCCATGCACATTCATCCAATTGATATTATCAAAAAAACAAGGTGCACCACCCCCACAGGAAATAACAGTGTTGGTATATTGATCCATGGTTCGAAGCTTGATGGCTTCTTTTTGCCTGAAATAATCTTCTCCTCTTTTTTCAAAGATATCAGCGATAGTACTTTGCTCTTCTTTTTCTAACACTTCATCCAAATCCAAAAAATGATAGCTGTGCCTATTTGCCCATATCTTACCCCAGTGGGATTTACCTGTGCCCATAAATCCTATCAGGAAAATACGATTACCTGCAGCATTCAAATTAATATTTTGAAATTCGCTTGTATCCACAATTCATTTTTTTACAAAGAAAACAAATAATACGGTGAGGTTATAATAAAAAAAAGATTTAAAGGTGCCCTTAATTTTTCTTTCGGTAATCGCCCCGTTTCCAGGCTTTTATAAATTCATTCCAGGCAAAAGGATTGAAGATATTTTGAGGTGCTGCCTGTCCTGAATAATACAGTTTTTGTGCGCTTTGACGCAAATATTGGTTACTAGCCTCTCTTCCATCAGCAGGCAAATTAGCCATTAGTACTTTTCTGGTGGCTGAGTTATTATTACTTCTGGCAATACTAATATCATCGTCGGGCACTTTGGTATTTACAAAATCTCTTTCAAATTGCTGACGACTGGGTCTTGGTCGTATAATCGTAGCAGGTAAATAAACAGTATCAGTTACCATTAATTGAATTACACTTTGCTGATTCCCTTGCAGATTTAATGGAATACTTACCAGTATTGGCTTATACCCTACACTGGTAAATTCTACTTTATCTCCTTTTAATACCACAATACTAAATACACCCCTATCATTGGTAATGGTACCCCTATTCTGGCCTTTTACCATCACACTTACTGCTGGCAACCCCTTTAGGCTATCTGCCGTCATTACAACACCATATAACTGTACTACCGAATCTTTGAATGTTTCAAATTGTGCACTAGCAGCCGAAGGAATAATAAAAACAAATATAAAAATGTATAGTATATATTTTTTCATGCCACACACTTCTAAAAGTGTTTTATTAGTTTGAATTGTGTTGCACTTTGCTGTAAAAGTATAAGTGAGTGACACAACGATGATGATAAAAGATGATCTGCTAGTTCCAAAAGTAACAACATTTCGCAATTGATAAACAAAGTAATGTCTTCAATGGTTAATTTTGCGGCAAGATTTTTATTTTAACAAAAAATTGAACGATGACCAAAGAAGACATTTTAAAAGCACTGAGTAATGTTCAGGAGCCTGATCTGGGTAAAGACCTGGTTACTTTAAATATGGTAAAAGATATTGAAATAAATGATAATAAAGTTTCTTTTACGATTGTTTTAACCACTCCTGCATGCCCCATGAAGGATTTAATGAAAAACGCATCCGTAAATGCCATTAAAATTTTGGTGAATAAAGAAGCCGATGTAACGGTGAATTTCACCAGTAACACGAGCAGTAACCGCACAGATCCTAAAAGTATTTTAAGTGCTGTGAAAAATATTATTGCCGTTGTGAGCGGAAAAGGTGGAGTGGGCAAAAGTACCGTAAGCGCCAATCTTGCATTGGCACTGGCTGCCAGCGGTGCAAAAGTAGGTTTAATGGATGCGGATATTTACGGACCAAGCCAGCACATCATGTTTGGTATACGTGGAGAAAGACCAATGATGAAAGATGATGGAGAAAAAGGACTGATTGTGCCAATTGAAAAATTTGGCATTAAAATAATGAGCATTGGATTATTGATAGATGAAAAACAAGCTGTGGTGTGGCGTGGACCAATGGTAAGCAGTGCCATTCGTCAGTTTGTTACAGAAGTAGACTGGGGAGAATTGGATTATCTGATACTGGACATGCCGCCAGGCACGGGCGATATTCATCTCACCATTGTACAAACTGTACCTGTTACAGGCGTGATTGTTGTTACTACACCGCAATTAGTAGCTATTGCTGATGCTAAAAAAGGAGTCGCTATGTTTAGCCAAGCGCAATTAAAAGTGCCAGTAATAGGATTGGTAGAAAACATGAGTTATTTTACTCCGGCAGAATTGCCAGACAATAAATATTATATTTTTGGTAAGGATGGGGGCAAACAACTTGCGGAGGAATTTGAACTTACATTGCTTGGTCAGATACCAATTGTACAGAGTATTCGTGAAGGCGGAGATGCTGGGGTTCCTGCAATGGTTGGTGATGATGCCATTACAAAAAAAGCATTTGAAGAATTTGCAGCTAATACGGTAAGAGGTATAGCTATGAGAAATGCTAATATGCCAGCAACACAAATACAGGAAATACTCGAATAATAAATACTGTAGTTTTATATTCTTTTGTACCAAAAAGATTGCAATGCACAGTCATAGAAAATTCTTTCACTGCATTTGTAAATTTGAATGCCCTGAATTTTCTATAGTCAGGATTTTCAAATTTGGTTTCACCCCCTTTGAGCGAAGCCAGATTAAACTTTGCCCAAAGCGAAAATGATAAAGTAAAAACACAGCAAAAGCAATGCCTTTCTATGGCACTAAGAAATATTTAACAGGGGGATTTTATGCCAGCCAGTTAAGGGCATTTTGAAAGAGTAATTTTTCAGTTAGCGAAGGATTAAAATTCATTTCCTCGATTAATTTTCCGGGATGATGTTCTCCCAACGGGAATGGATAATCGCTTCCTAGGCAAACAGCGTTTTCGCCCATCACATCAATGATAAATTGCATAGCTTTTTCATCATGAACCAGGCTATCTATCCAAAATTTTCCAATATATTTTTTTGGATTTATAGCATTATCAATTGCTACCAGATCAGGCCTTACGTTAAATCCATGCTCAATCCTGCCTATGGTAGCAGGAAAAGAACCTCCACCATGTGCAAAAGCAAGTTTTAGTTTAGGAAATTTTTCCATAACGCCCCCAAAAATCATGGAACAAATTGCCCGGCTTGTTTCTGCAGGCATTCCTACCAGCCATGGAAGCCAGTATTGCTGCATTTGCTGCTCTCCCATCATTTCCCAAGGATGAATAAAAAGAGAACAACCCAGTTCCTCTGCCCTTTTATAAAAAGGGAAAAAGATGGGATCCCCTAAATTTATACCATTGATATTGGAACCTATTTCAAGCCCGGGCATTTTCAGTTCTACGACACAACGCTCCATTTCGGAAATAGCTAAATCAATATCCTGAAGCGGAACCGTACCCAAAGCAATAAATCTATCTGGATTTTTAAAAACTGTATTGGCGATATGATCATTTAAAAACCGGGAAGTTTCCAAACCATCCTTGGGCTTTGCCCAATAATTAAATAAAACAGGAATAGTGGAAAGTACCTGAATCGTAACATTGGTTTCATCCATTTCCTTCATACGAAGCGTTGGCTCAAAACAGTTATCTTCTACTTCCCTGAAGAGTTTATCACCCTTCATCATACATGCTTTGCAATTGCGATGCTCCAAATGTATAAAATCTCCATAGCCAAATTTTTGAGCCCAGTTGGGCATCTTATCTGGCATGATATGAGTATGTATATCAATCTTCATTTTATTTAAAACTAAATGGCAAAAAAACAAGGCCGCTTTAATCGAATTTTACGATGGATCTGCTTATTTTTTGTATGAATTTTATTTATCCTTTTTTTACAGGTGGCTCCATCACCGTTCCGCAATTACTACAAGTTCTCTTTAGTTCATCGCTGTAAAAACCTTCCATTACAGGAGGCAGTTGTTTTACAATATCAGATATATGCAGGTGTTCCTCATATAATTTATTACCACAGTTTTCGCAATACCATAAAAACCCATCTTCTTCAGTTTCTCTTACTTTTTCTATAACCAACCCAACAGTACCGGCACCACGCTGAGGAGAGTGAGGCGTTTTTGGAGGCAGCAAAAAAATATCTCCCTCATTAATTGCAATATCTCTTGCTATCCCATTATCAATTATTTTTAAAACAATATCTCCTTCCACTTGATAATACAGCTCTTCTGTTTCGTTATAATGATAATCTTTGCGGGCATTGGGGCCTCCAACGATCATTACTATAAAATTCTCTGCTTCCTTATAGATACACCTATTGCCTACTGGAGGTTTCAGCAAATCACGATTTTCGGCAATCCATTTTTTTAAATTAAAGGGAGAAGCTACTGACATCTTTATAAATTTTTTCTGAATAATAGGGCAAACAGGAAATTATATTTCCAATTTGCCTAAAACCGGTGAAGTATAAAAATAGCTTATTTTTGAATCATGCAACTCGATATTCCATATGAACTGGAAAATTTTATAGGAGGTCATTTTATTGGCCCCTTAAGCGGAAAATTTATATCAAATATAAATCCTGCTACAGCATCAAATGTTGGCCAGATTCCCGACAGCGATGAAAAAGATGTTGAAGTGGCTGTAAAGTCAGCACAAAAAGCCTTTCCAGAATGGAGTACCACTTCTTTAGAAAAAAGATTTCTTATCCTAAATAGGATTGCTGAACTGATTGATGAAAATAATGAGCAGTTAGCACTGGCCGAAACCAACGATAATGGCAAACCACTTTGGTTAAGTAAAAAAACAGATATTTATCGGGCTGCTGCTAACTTCCGTTTTTTTGCTACGGGTATTATGCATTTTGCAACCGAATCGCATAATATGGAAGACCAGGCTGTAAATTATACCCTGCGTCAACCAATTGGAGTAGTAGGTTGTATATCGCCCTGGAACCTCCCTTTGTATTTATTTACATGGAAAATTGCCCCGGCTTTAGCTGCGGGTAATTGTGTGATTGCTAAACCTAGTGAAGTAACTCCGGTAACTGCTTTTTTACTTGGAAAAATTTGCAAAGAAGCCGGTTTACCCGATGGTGTCTTAAATATTATTCATGGTACGGGTCCTTCATGTGGAGAAGCCATTGTAAAGCATCCAGAAGTAAAAGCCATCTCCTTTACAGGCAGCACCAAAGCAGGTGAAAGAATTGCGTCCATTGCAGCTCCTATGTTTAAAAAATTATCTCTTGAACTCGGAGGAAAAAATCCAACTATCATTTTTGCAGATTGTGACTGGGAGAAAATGATGACTACTACGATACAAAGTTCTTTTAGTAACCAAGGGCAAATCTGTTTGTGCGGAAGCAGAATTTTAATTGAATCTTCTGTTTACGAAAAATTTAAAAAAGAATTTACACAACGAACAAAAGAATTAACTGTCGGTGATCCATTACTCGAAACCAGCAATCAGGGAGCCATTGTTAGCAAAGTTCATTTTGACAAAATTCTGAACTGCATTAAAATCGCTAAGGAAGAAGGCGGAAATATTTTATGTGGCGGACATTCACTAAGCCCAGAAGGCAGGTGTTCCAATGGCTATTTTATTGCCCCTACGATTATAGAAGGTCTTGGCCCCGATTGTAAAACAAATACTGAAGAAATATTTGGCCCTGTTGTAACACTTCAGCCGTTTAATAACTTAAAAGAAGCGCTGCATTTAGCGAATGCTAACCAATATGGATTGGCATGTACTGTTTGGACTCAGGATATAACAACTGCAAATAAAGTAGCTTCAAAAATAGAGACTGGAATTGTGTGGATTAACTGCTGGCTGCTAAGAGATCTGCGTACTCCTTTTGGCGGTTTAAAAAATAGTGGAGTAGGAAGAGAGGGCGGTTGGGAAGCATTGCGCTTTTTTACGGAAGCAAAGAATGTTTGTATTCAATTTTAAAATATCAAAACTGAATGTAGAATTTTGCACAGCTAATATCAGAAACCTACTATCTCTAATTACTTTATAATAAAAAATATGAGTGAAATTATCAAAACAGAAAATGCAGCAAAGCCATTGGGAGCTTATCCACATGCCAGGCGTGTTGGGGATCTATTATTCTTGTCTGGCATAGGGCCAAGAAATGCAAAAGACAATTCTATACCGGGGTTGGAAATAGACGCTGATGGGAATATTCTAAAATATGATATTGAGGCAGAATGCCATGCTGTTTTTGCCAATGTAAAATCAGTGCTGGAAGCAAGTGGGAGCAGTTGGAATAAAATAGTGGATGTAACCGTTTTTCTTACCGATATGAAAAACGATTTCCCGGTTTATAATAAAATTTATGGCGATTATTTTAAGGATGTAGAAGCATGCCGAACAACAGTTGAAGTGAAAAGCCTTCCAACTCCTATTGCAATAGAACTAAAAGTAATTGCAACTATATAAAAGTATTTTTATGGAAGAAAAAATTGGATTAGGGATTGAATTAAAGAACACGGTCGATTATGCCCGTTTTTTGGATCAGCAGGATCCTTTAAGGACTTTCAGAGACAAATTTTATATACCGCTGGTGAATGGTAAAGAAGCCATTTATTTTACAGGAAATTCGCTGGGCTTGCAACCCAAAGCGGCACAGGATTATGTTTTAAATGAATTGGAAGACTGGGCCAACTATGGAGTGGAAGGACATCATTTTGCCCGCAACCCATGGGTGGAATATCATGAAATGTTTCCTGCAATGTTATCGAAAATAACAGGTGCAAAAGAAGAAGAACTGGTTGTAATGAACCAACTAACGGTGAACTTACATTTATTGATGACCAGTTTTTATCGTCCAACTAAAGAAAGATTCAGGATAATATGCGAAGCAAAAGCTTTCCCTTCTGATCAGTATGCAATCAATTCTCAGGTAAAACTACATGGATTTGATCCAGAAGATACAATTATTGAAGTGGCCCCAAGATCGGGAGAATATAACATTCGAACAGAAGACATTCTTTCTACAATAGAAAAATATAAAGACAGTACTGCGTTGGTATTGTTTGGAGGGGTAAACTATTACAATGGCCAGGTTTTTAATATGCCTGCCATTACCAATGCTGCACATGCTGCAGGTGCTTTTTGCGGATTTGATTTAGCTCATGCTGCTGGTAATATTGAATTGCAATTACACAATTGGAATGTAGATTTTGCTTGCTGGTGCAGTTACAAATACATGAACAGCGGACCTGGCGGCGTATCCGGCGTATTTATCCATGAAAAACATTTTGCTCAAACTGATATTCCAAGACTGGCTGGCTGGTGGGGCCATGATAAAGAAAGTAGGTTTAAGATGGATAAAGAATTTAACCCAATTCCTACTGCAGAGGGCTGGCAACTCAGTAATGCTCCTGTCATTAGCATGGCTGTGCACAAAGCATCACTGGATATTTTTGAGGAAGCTGGAATGGAAAGGCTTATTCAAAAATCAAAAGCACTTAGTAAATATTTATTTTTCATTTTAGACGAGATCAATAAATCTGGCGCAGAAGATTTTATAGAAATTATTACTCCAAGAAATGAAAATGAACACGGTTGTCAGATAAGTATGCTTATGCTAAAAGATGGAAAGAAAATATATGAAGAACTAAAAAAACAATCAGTGATTGCCGACTGGAGAGAACCCAATGTTATACGTATAGCACCCGTTCCGCTTTATAATAGTTTTGAAGATATTTTTAGGTTTGGTGAAATATTACAGTCATGCAGGAATTAAAAAATATGAAAAAAGAAATCACAATTATTGGTGCAGGTCTCGTTGGCTCTTTGTTATCCATTTATTTATCAAAAAGAGGATATAAAGTAACCATCTACGAACGTCGCCCTGATATGCGAAAAGAAAAAATGATTGCAGGTCGTTCTATCAATCTTGCACTAAGCGACCGTGGCATAAGAGCTTTAGAAGAAGTAGGCATCATGGATGAAATAAGAAAAATTGCCATTCCCATGCATGGACGACAGATGCATTATGCCGATGGAAGCACACCTTATCAGGCTTATGGGAAAGAGGGGCAATTTATCAACTCTGTTTCAAGAGGTGAGCTAAACCGTAAATTGATGGACCTGGCAGAAGAAAAAGGAGTATCCATTTTCTTTAATAAAAAATGCGAAAATATCGATTGGCAGAAAAAAGAAATCAGGTTTAAAAGTGCACCCGAACAGGATACAACAAACGTTTCTTTCGATTTACTGTTTGGTAGCGATGGCGCCTACTCTGCTGCAAGACTTAGCCATCAGTTGCAGCATGACCGTTTTCAATACCAGCAATACTACATAGATTTTGGTTATAAGGAATTGCATATCCCAGCCGGAGAAAAAGATAGTTTTCAAATGGAGAAAAATGCATTGCACATTTGGCCCAGGGGAAATTATATGATGATTGCTTTACCAAATACCGATGGAAGTTTTACTTGTACTTTATTTTTTCCATTTGAGGGTGACCCTTCATTTAAAACGCTGGACACTAAAGAAAAAGTAACGGCCTTTTTTGAAACAACCTTTTCGGATGCTACTAAATTAATGCCCACGTTGGCAGATGATTTTTTCAATAACCCAACAGCGTCGCTTGTAACTGTAAAATGTTTACCCTGGATTAGAGATGATAAGTTTGCATTAATTGGAGATGCTGCACACGCTATTGTACCTTTCTTTGGACAAGGCATGAATTGTGGTTTTGAAGATTGTGCTGTATTAAATGTACTGATTGACAAACATGATCATGATTGGGAAAAGATATTAATTGAATACGAGCTGCTGCGCAAACCCGATGGAGATGCCATTGCTGATTTGGCACTAAATAATTTCGTAGAAATGAGAGACAAAGTAACAGATCCGGTATTTTTGTTGCAGAAAAAAATCGAAGCTAATTTTAGCAGTAACCATTCCGACAAATGGACCCCAGCATATAGCCTCGTTACTTTTAGTCCGGATGTGAGGTATAGTGTTGCGTTGAAAAAAGGTAATTTTCAACAAAGGATAATGGATGAAATAATGTCACTGGAAAATATTGAAGAAAAATGGAACAGTGAAGAAGTAGAAAAAATAATGCTTGAAAAAATAAAAGGTAGTTTTTAAATAAAATAATATGCACCGCAATATTCTGATTGAACAGATACAACAAAAAGGCAGTTATCTATGTGTAGGTTTGGACACAGATTTATCTAAAATACCCAAACACCTGCAAGGGAAACCGGACGCTGTAGTTAGCTTCAACAAAGCCATCATTGATGCAACAAAGAACTTTTGTGTAAGTTATAAAATCAATACCGCTTTTTATGAAGCAATGGGAGTTAAAGGCTGGGAAGCGATGGAAGAAACCGTTAACTACATTCCATCAACTCATTTAAAAATTGCAGATGCAAAAAGAGGTGATATTGGCAATACTTCTTCCCAATATGCCAAAGCTTTTTTTGAGACATTAAAATTTGATGCCATCACAGTTGCTCCATATATGGGTGAGGATAGTATCCGACCTTTTTTGGAATACGATAATAAATGGACCATCGTTTTAGGACTTACCAGCAATAAAGGTTCTCAGGATTTTGAAATGCTCAAAGTACAGAATGAAATGGAGGAACATTTAAGAAGTGAATATCTTTACGAAAAAGTTTTAAAAACAATTGCTAAATGGGGCACCCCCAACAATCTAATGTTTGTTGTAGGCGCAACACAGGCCACAGAATTTGAAAACATAAGGAATATTATTCCCGAACATTTTTTACTCGTTCCCGGCGTTGGCTTTCAGGGTGGTAGCTTGGAAGAAGTGAGCAAATTTGCAATGAACAAAGATTGTGGCATTCTGGTTAATGCAAGTCGTGCGGTGATTTATGCAGGTGACAAGGAAAACTATGCAGAAGAAGCCCAAATAATTGCTGAGCAATATCAGGTAGAAATGAAAAGGCATCTTCAAAATAATGGATAACCCCTGTTGAATTTTTATTTATTCAATAGTATTTAAAAAAGCATTTGAAAGTTTTTTAGCCCACTTTGCATATTCATTGCCGGATGGATGTAACCCATCTGACGCAAGAAAATCAACTTCATTTGTATCCTGCCTTTGCGCTGTAGTAATATCAATAAAATTGCAGAAATATTGTTCTGCTACAACGCTGCAAACCTCATTAAACTGATCAATTTCCACTCCTATTTTTTTGCTGTCCCTGCCTTCGGCAAAAGTTGTTACTCCCCAATCAGGAATACTCAAAACAAAAACATTTTTTGATATATTTCCTGCAAAAACAATGGCTTTTTGTAAAAGTGTTGTAAACTCAATTTTAAACTCCTCAATGGATCGTCCCCTGTATTGATTGTTTACGCCAATCAACAAACTCACCATATCATATTGCTTTAAAAACAGGGTTTGTTCAATAGCAGTAAGCAACTCATCAGTTGTCCAGCCGGTTTTGGCAATTATTTCCGGTGCTGCAAACGATTTGTTTTCAGGAGCCATTAAACGAAGCTGCTGTATAGTTTGATAAGGGAAACTTTGGGAAAGCAGCACCTGCTCACCAATGGTATAACTATCTCCCATTGCCAGATATGTATAATTCATATCTAAATGTAAATAAAAAAGCTGCTTCCAAAGAAACAGCTTTTACGAAATTTAAAAAGAGGTTAATATTTCATGGCCAATTTTAGTTTAGACCATAAATCATTATCAAAGCTGCTTGGTCCGGCAACACTTCCTCCCGCATCATCACCAAGCCTTACCACAACTACATCCAAACTGGGTACGATGTATATTTTCTTATCGTCTTTCCCCAAAGCCATGTACATATCTACAGGAGCATTTGGCACCAGAGATGTAGGGAATACAATTTGGCTTCCCGGAACCATTGCAGATGTTTTGCCATTTAACCACCACAAATAACCATAACTTAAATTATAAGTTTGAGAAGTACCGGTCATAGCATTAAAATAATTCACATCATTTAATAAGGTTGTAGCATTCCATTTTCCCTTAGTCAAAATTAAAGAGCCAAACCTTGAAGCTTCTCTGGTGGTGCAATACATAATATAATTCAGCCAAAAAGCATTGGGCATTCCTATTTTATCAAACAGTTTTTCTTTGCTGTACTGATTAAAAGTTTTACCACTGGCATTAGCCAATACTGTTTGTAATAAATGGTAAGGTGCATTGTGATAGGCCCATCTTGTACCTGCATCTGCTTTATATATCAGACAAGCCGGAGTAGTACAATCAGGGTCGGCTACTCCATCATCCAAACCATTGGTCATATTCAGTTGATTTTTTACCGAAATCAGATTCTCTTTTGCAATGGGCAAGGATGTCCATCCTGTTCCTAAATACTGTGAAGTTTTGTTGTTGATATTAATGATTCCATCCTGCTGGGCTATACCAGCCAAGAATGCCACTACACTTTTTCCAGCACTTGCAATATAATAGCGGGTGTCTTTGGTCCAGCCATTCCAGTATTGTTCCTTTACTATTTTCCCATGATGCAAAACAATTAAACCATAAGTGCTTTTGGTGGCGGCAAAATTAAATGCTTCCTGCAATTTTGT
>CANNJE010000066.1 GCA_947504605.1 Chitinophagaceae bacterium | reverse complement strand
GTACTTACTGCAGCAAAACAACAATTTTGATATCGTAAAAATTGGGATGAGTGAAGAAGACAATACCATTGCAGTGAGAGCAGATTTGTATAAAACGGGTACCAATACCGCTTCGCTAAAAAGGGTAATTGCACAGGTAGCTACCGTTACTGATATTATTGGAGGTGATTTAAAATAACCCAACATACAAAGCATGAATAAAAAGCTGGTAATAATTGTTCTGCTTGTTTTGATGGGCGGTTTGTTGTTTGCGCAACCTAAGCCTAAACAAAAAAACCCTTCCCAAAAAGAGGTTGAGAAAATGATGGAAGATGCCATGAAGGCGGAGGGAATGAGCAAGCAACAGGTGGCTGAAATGCGGGATGCCATGAAAAAAATTAGTGACAGGGATAGTGAAATAAAAAAAGCCGGGGTAAAGGGTTTTACTGTTGGTACCAATGTTTTAAAAATACCGGTTAAGCAAACTGGTTTGTTACAGCAAATTCCAGTTGTGCAAACACAGTTGCAGCTGAATAATTATTTTAGCGTGTTATTGGCGGAATGTAAAAAAAATATCCCTGTAGCTTCGGCTTTGCAGGTTGACCAACTGGTGACTTCATTAAACGAAAATGAAAATGAACTGGCCACACTGCCAATAACATTATTTTTAAATAGAAATATTAAAGCTGCGGTGTATGCCGCACTAAAAGTGGCGCAGGTTAAAAACAATAGCCCACTCATTCAAAATAACAGTGCTTTTATTTTACAACAATCCGGTTATCCCGGCAAGGCTGTTCCTGTGTTTAAATACCTGCAACAGAAATTCAATACTGCCGATTTTAATAATAACCTGGCGCAATGTTATTTATCGCTGGGTGATAAAGAAGAGGCGAAAAAATATTTTCGAATGGGCTTCGTCAATTTAACAATAAAACAAACAGTATACATGTAACGGTAAAATTAAAAGGAGGATCACTCTCAGTGTTAATCAATAATAAGGAAGTGGCAATTAGTAGCGATTTTAAACTTGCTTATGGCGGTAGCTGCATTAGTTGCGGTGTTCCTGCCGGTACAAAATTCAATGCGGTCTTTTGGAGAAATATCAGCAACGATATTGAAAATACGAAAACATATATCAGTAATGTGAAAATTAGCAAAGAATAATCTGTTTAAAAATACCGTTTTTACAGGATAATATATAACTGAAATCAAGTTTAGTTTTATTGCTTAATATACCATCATGAAAAAAATATTTTTTCTCAGTTTATTTATTTTCGTTTCTATTGTGTTATTTGCTCAAAAAGAAACTTTTGACATTACAAGTTATACTGCCCCAAATGGCTGGAATAAAGCAGCAAAGAAAAATGTTGTAAGCTATAAAATCATCAACCAGCAAAAGAAAAGCTGGAGCCAGATAGGGATATACAGGAGTATGGCAACTAAAGGGAGTGCAGCGCAGGATTTTGAAAGTGAATGGCAGGATCTGATTGTGAACACTTATAAAATAACGGATGCTCCGAAAATGACAGATATCCCTGAACAGGGTGGATGGCAAATAAAAAGTGGGGGGAGCAAATATATTTTTAACAAACAAAATGCAATGGTAATGCTGACTACCTACAGTGGTTACGGGAAGACCGTGAGTATTGTTGCATTGGCCAGCAGTCCCGATTATGGAGCAGATATTCAAAATTTACTTTCATCCGTTGAATTAAGCGGGCAAGATGGAGGTGTCGGTTTAACTAATACAGATTCCAATACAGGTAGCCAAACCTATCCGGTAAATACGGGCACTAATTCTGCCCGCTTTGCTTTTTCTACTTCTAATTTTGATGATGGTTGGATGGCCGCAGAAAAGACGGATTGGGTAGAACTTCGTAACGGAACTATTACCGTATTGTTACATTATACCAATGCTGTTACCGGCAAATATATTCCCAACCGTGATGAAGCCACCACCGTAGCATGGAATAATCTGATTGCTCCGAAATATAGCAACCTCAAAAATTATTTTGTGTTTAACAATACACTGGATCCCGAAGCTCCATTTTTAGTTTCAGGAGATGTTGTTGAAAATAGCACGGGCAAAAATGTACATGTGGTATTGTTTAACAGGGGGAAAAGTGGAATGATTGAATTCATTTGCGCAGACCGCAACGCATTTATAAAACAATTTGGCATTGATCAAACAAAACTGAATTTTTATTCTTCTTTTGAAAGCTGGGAGCCGCTGAAGCGTATGGCGAGTTATAATAAATTTGCTGTTGCTGCATCAGACTTTACTGGCCAGTGGACAACTGATTTCAGCAGCATTCAGCAATATGTAAATATGTACACCGGTATGACTGCGGGCATGAGTTCTTATTCTTCCAAGCAGGTATTTGAATTTAGCGGCAGCAGTTATAAATGGACCATTTCTACAGCGAGCGGTATGGGTGGGAATTTAAAATTTAAAGGCTCCAAATCCAATGGCGCATTTAAATGGCTATCCAATTGGCAATTAAATTTTTCTGACATAGATGGAAAACCTAAAACATACGATGCTTATTTTTCCTGCATCAAAGGAGCCAGGGTTTTATGGTTATCTGATACTGGTTATCCGGGTTATACATCATTTGGAAAGGCTGATTAAAGGCTAAAAATAAATATTCAGTATGGAAACAGTTTGATAAGCGGAACATATTCTTTAGGTAGAAAAACAAACCTATGAATGGCCATTTTCAGGCAAACCTTTTTATCACTCTTGAACTTATAATCCAACATCAACTTATAATCCAACTATTTAATTACCAGCTACCACAATAAACGATTGACGGGGAATGTAAACTATCTAATATTATCTATAAAAGTGATAACGATTGGCCAGTTTAAAAAAATATTTTACTAAGCTCTAAATAAAAGTGAAATGAAAAAGAATATTCTATTGTGTAGTTTTTTATTGATAGCGTGTATTTCGTTTGCTCAAATCAAACCGAAACAAAAAGATAAACCGCCTACTCAGAAAGAGATGACTGAAATGATGAATGAGATGCAGTCTATGACGGAAGGGATGAATGCCGAAGATAAAAAAATGCTGGATAGTATGGGGTTTAAAATGCCTGATCTAAAAGCTGTTCAAAAAACAGTTGCCGGTTTAAGTGATGCACAAATAACAAAAGCAAATGATGACAATAACAGGATTGTGCCGCTGAAGGATGCAGCAAGAATTAGTGCGGCCTTATCCCTTACAATTAGTGATGCTGCTATGCCCGCATACATCGAAAAAATACATGGCCTGGTCACCAAAAAAATGAAGCCTGACCAGGCAGCAAGAGCCGAATCAATTTATATGGCACTTAGTCAAAACATTGGCTCATCCAACGCCATCGGTCAAACTGCGGTAGGTGTTTTAATGGATGGCAAACCTATGCTGGCTATCTACCTGATGGGCAAGGCCTGCAAAAAATTACCAGATGCAGATAACCTGAATAATTATGCAGCCGTGCTTACCAATTTTGGTGCTGAGCAACTGGCCATTCCCATTTTAAATAACCTTAGTAAAAAGTATCCTGCAAATAGTACCATCTACAATAATATTGGTCAGGCTTGGTTTGGTTTGGGTGATATAGAAAAAGCAAATAAATATATGGACAGTGCGATCCGCCTATATGCTTATCATCCGCAGGCGAATTTTACTAAATGTTTGATTGAAGAAAGTAAGGGAAACAAAACGGGAGCAATTGAAGCCGGCAAACGTAGTATTAAAAAGGGGTACAGTTTGGCAAAAGCCAATAAGTTGGAGAAACTGGGTTATCAATTAAAAAGTGATGATGTAGATTGGAATGCCCCAATGCCAAAGGATGAGTTAGGGCTTAATAATTTCAAATGGCCTGTTTATCCAAAAAATGTGGATGAAAGTAAAGAGGCGGAAGGAGCCTGGGAAATGTTCAAGCAGGAATGTGAAGTCAAAATAAACGAGTTGAATGGCCAGAAGGAAATGCTAGAAGAGCAAATGCAGGCAGCACAACAAAATCGTGAAAAGCAACTTTTGCAAGCCAGCCAAACTGGTACGGGTGCATCGCTATTTCCGGAAATGATGTACAAGGCATTGATAAAACTTGGTCCTACTGTAAAGGGTATTGAGGCTGTAAACAATTATGTTTTTGCGGATAAATTTCAGGCTGTGTTGGATGCTCAAAAAACAATAGCAGCATTTGAGAAAGAAGAAGAAGAAGACATGAGAATATTTAATAAAAAATATGCTGATCAGTTTGGCGAAGGAAAGTCCAATCCATTTGATTCTGCATGTAAAGAAGAAAACAAAATAAGGAATCGATTTTTAAAGAAAGCCAATGGCTTTATGGAAGATGTGGAGAAGAAATATTTACGTGAAGTGAGCAGGCAAACCGACAATCTTTTATATTACCGTAAATACACCCAGTGGCCTGATCAATATGCCTACACAACCGTTGTTGCAAAAATTAGTTGGCTTACCATAATCAGCAGGCAGATAGTATCATTTAGAAATAGAAGCACTTATTGTCAGCATCCCCCAAAAGAGAAAGATCCCCAATCAGATTCCTTGCAAAATTTTGATGACGTGGCATGTAAGTACATCAGTACTATTAATCTGGGTTGCTTTACCATGACCTCTCAATGCAGCCGGCTTATTGGAGATTTTGATTGCGGAGGTATAACCATCCATGCCAAACAAAATGATGAAACCAACCGTTTTTCCGGAAGTGTATTTGTGGGTGTAGGTAAAAGTATAAGTGTTGGCAAAGGCCCTCTTTCGGCGGAGGCTGAAGTAATTGCAGCAGTGGGCGTGGAAATAGGTGAAAATGGCAGTACAGACCTGGTAGGAAAAGTGGGGGCCAATATAAATGTGGCAGGGCAAACAGTAGCGGGCGTAGAAGGAAGAGTGGGAGTAAACAGTGGCCCCAGCGTGAGTGGTAAAGGGATGTTGCAAGGTATTGGACAATGAGGCAAAAATTTATTTCCATTTAAATCAACGTGCAAATGAACTACTTAAAATTATTTCCAGCATTGCTATTTTCAATTTGTTTGAAAGCACAAACCCCTGTTGTACTACCTCAAACTGCAAAAGGAATCGTAGTAGACAGTAAGGACAATATAATTGTTAGAATCTTTGCCAGAAATTCAATTATGAAAATAAGTCCGGAGGGAAAAATATCTTATGTGACAGAAGATATGCGCAAGGGGTTTAATAAACCACCCTATCCCATGGGAGACATCATGACCATTGATGCCCAGGATAATATTTATTTGATTGGCGGCATCACTATATGGAAAATAAACCCGGAAGGGGAAGTGACTTTTTTTGCGGGGAATCCCTTTAAATCCAAATCACTTGATGGACTTGATGGGCCGGTTAGTACCATACAATTCAGGCATATTGAATTTATAGAGGCAGACCCAAAAGGTAATATTTATATAGCAGAGTTAGACGAGGCCAATAATGACAATCGTGGGGCATTTTATGTAATTAGGAAGATTGGCACGAATGGTATGGTAACTACCCTTGCCAATACAAAAGAAAATGTTGACCTTAAAACAAACTGGATAACCGGAATGGGGGTAGATTCTGTGGGCAATCTTTATCTGAGCGATGGCAATGGGCGTTGCGTAAAAAAAATAACGCCAGATGGCAAAGTAACAACGATTGCCGGCCTTTGTAACAAGCGGCCATTTCATCCATTTTATATACAGGGCGATATCAGCAAGGCAGAATTGATGGCGCCGGAAGATATTCTGGTTAATAAAAAAGGGGAAGTGATTTTTTCGGATGGCAGATTGCACCGCATTATTAAAATTGCCAACAACAAGGTAGGTACCATTGCAGGTAATAGCGAAATAATGCCAAACAGTTACAATATGGGTGGCATAGCCAAAGCAGGTTATAAAGATGGAAAGGCATTAACTGCCTTATTCAATTTTCCATTGGGATGCGCCATGGCTATTGACAGCAAACAAAATATTTATGTAATAGATGGCGGCAATGATTGCATTCGCAAATTATCGGCTGATGGTATGGTAACCACTTTTGCTAAAAGGCAAACTAATTAAATCCATTTTTATGAAAAAACTGTTGTTGCTTTTTATTAGTGTTGTGATTACTAACTTGTCCTCACCGGCTCAAAATTGTTCTCCGGAATCCTTGCTGCAAACGCCGGGGACTTTAAAATCGGATGCGCCGTATAATTCGAAAAAACTATCTGCCACAGATCTGGCAAAGCACAAAAAAGTGCTGGCAACAATCAGCGAAATGATCCAATCGAATTACAAGCCGATGGGAGTAAAAGCCGGGTTTCATTTAAACTATGGGTATCCTATTTCTGAAAGACCTGCCTACGATTATGGCTACAGCATTATACCGCTCAATTTTTATTGCGATGGCAACATCCTAAAAACAGCGCACGAAACTTCTTCCTATTTTGAAATAGTTGCCAATGGTTTTGAATCAGAAATTTATGATACGGCGCATGGAGACAGGTTACTCGCCGAAGGTTTTAATGTGATGCACCATCTTCCGGTAGAAGAAGGTGGCTATTGGCATTTTAAGGAAACCGATGCGGGGCTTGGTTTTGGTATGACCGGAAAAAGCACCGGCTGGCTTGTGACCTATGACGGAAAACTACCTTACGCTTATGTAACAAAATTAGAGTTTCTTGAAAAAAGACGCCGTTCTCTGCTGGTGCAAAAGAATATGTCGGCAACAGGTTTTAAAGAAACGCTGAAGCAATTAGACACAGAAAAAGCACTTATGGGAGTGAAATATAAAAATGACCCTGAAAGGTTTAAAAAATATCTAAGCAGCTATACCGATACAAAAATCCGGTATGAAAAATTACTTTCGGAGAATGAAAGAAAATATCAAACTGCATTTGATAAAATTGATGCGCAGCTAAAAAAACCGGCAGATGAATTACAGCAGCAGGCAATTGTTAAGCAAGATCCGAACGATTATTTGTCATATCTTTTTACGGATAAAAACGACCGTTTTAGTGAGATACTCATTAAACCAAACCCGGGGTATTTCGATAAAAAAATACCCAAATCATCTCCACAATTTTTTTGGGTGTATTTGAGGTGGAATCACAACGAACCAATTGCAACCAAATTTAAAGAAGACATTATGAAAGTAGTTGATTTTACCAAATTAAAGAATATGCTTGGCAAATAACCGCCATAAAAAATCTGGCTTTTTAAAACCCGGGGGGAATTAAAATTCCCGTTTTTACAGGAGAAAGAAAAGCAGGAAACAGTATTAGTTTTATCCTACAAAAGACACCATGAACAAAAATCACTTGTTGCTCCTCGTTTTAATTTTTGCAGGCAGCCTTCAGGCGCAACCCACACAAAAAACAAAACCGGCTGCAGCTGCAGCAACAAAAAACACAGGCGATGTATCGGCTGCCAAAAACAACAGGTTACTAACCGGTATATTGGGTGCCCCCGCTGGCAGCGGGCTTGTTGTTATGTACAATGGAAAAAATGATTTATCCTTAACAACTCCAAAAACAACTGGCTTTAATGCAGGTAATATTAATTTTAATTTTACAAATCCCTTGCCTGATAATACTAAATTTAAAGTAACCCTAAAAAATATTCCTGCCGGTAAAACTGCCAATATTTATGCAGGGGCAGAGGGGATTATGCCACAAAATTCGAACAGCCTAAGGGTAGGGTGCGATTTTACTTATGATCTGGTTAGTCGCAGTTCAAACGATGCGGGGTTTAGTACTTTTTATGAAAGTGGTGATGCTGATATTGGTGGAGGTTCAGGTGAAGATGGGCGCTATGTGGTGTTTGTATCCTCTTCTGTAAATTTTGCCGGAGGTACCGGAAAGCACAGACAGATTTTTTGGCGTGACCGCAATACCGGAACTACTAAATTGATAAGTACTGGTGCCAATGGCGATGAAGGCAATGGCGATAGTTTTGCACCAGCAATTGCAGCTGATGGAAAATCAGTTGCTTTTGAATCTTATTCGAGTAATTTGGTAGCAAACGACAAAAATGGTTTACGTGATATTTTTGTATGGCAAGCCAATAGCAATAAAATTGAAACCGTGAGCATTGGCGAGGGTGGAAAAGAAGCCAATGCAGAAAGTTATGAACCCAGTATTTCAGGTGATGGAAATTTGATAGTATTTACTTCTACTGCCAGTAATATTTCTTTAACTGAAAAAGGTATATCCAATAACAATGTTTTTTTACGGGATCTTCAAAAAGGAAATACCATCATGATCAGCATTGATCCTTTATCCAGAAAAGGTGGCGGTGGCTCAAAAGCATCGATCTCTAACGATGGCAATCGCATTGCATTTTACTCTCATACTGGTACGCTTGTAGCAAATGATAACAATGGTATTTGGGATATTTTTTTATGGGAGAAAAATACACCCCTGCTAAAAAGAGTAAGTCTTACAGCGGAAGGAAAAGAACGGGAGCAGGGCAATGAAAGTGCGAACCGGGTAGTGGTTCCTGCTATCTCCGGAAATGGCCGCTTTATTGCATTTGCCACTACGGCATCCAATATGGTTCCTGGCGATAATAATAACTTTCAAGATGTATTTGTGTATGATACCAATACCGGCACAACCGTAATTGCAAGCAACACAACAGATAAAAAACCGGGCAATGGGGATTGCCCGATTGGGCAGGGAGAAAAAATTGCTATTTCATTTGATGGTAACTGGGTAGCATTTTCCAGCAATGCCAGCAATCTTGGTGCACCAGCCACCAATATCGTACTGCATAATTTGCTTACCGGAAAAAATCAGGCTGTTTCCACAGTAGCCGGCAGTAGTGTAGGCCGTGCTGTTTTATCATCACAGGCAGGATATGTGCTATTTGGTATTGGAGGGAAATTAGATAACAGGTTTCTGTCGTCTGGCATTTTTGTTAATTATACGGGAGTTGGCCCTTGTCGTTCTTGTCCACAGTAATGTAGCAGAAAAAAGAAGAAAGCCATTTAAGCCATTAAATTTTATCAACAGGTTAGTGAAAAAAAATACCTTGTAAATTACCGCCATGAAAAGAAGTTCAATTTTTTTATTGCTCGCAATATCAACCTTACCCCTAATTGCTCAGCGGGAAACTTTTGAGCAAGGCAGCTATGCTCCGCCCAAAGGATGGCAACAAGAAGTGAAGAAAAACACTTACACCAGCTATACCTATATCAACAAAAAAACAAAAGCTTATTGCCGGTTATATATTATGTTGAGTATAGAAACTAAGGGCAGTATTGATAAAGACTTTGCGAACGAATGGCAAACCCTGGTTTTAAATCAATACAAGATAGCTGATACTGCACAGGTTACCGACCCAATAACCGAAAATGGATGGCTTATAAAAAAAGGCAAAGCTCACTTTACATTCAACAATGTTAAATCCACGGCAATGCTCACTACCTGGAGCGGCCATAATAGAACATTCAGCATTTTAGCGCTAACCAATAGCAATGAATATTTTTCATCCATTCAAATTTTTTTAGAATCGCTTGAATTGAAATCTCCAACTGATAGCAATGTTGGTATTCAACCAGCGATAGTGTCTGGAAATGCTGCAACCCTTAATACTAAATTTGCTTTTACCACCACTAATTCTAATGATGGGTGGCAGGCTACGGAACAGCCGGATTGGGTGAAGGTTTCAAAGGGTAATACAATCGTTTTAATTCATTATACACAACCCGACATCAGAAGTTTTAATAACCTGGATGAAAGCACTGCGTTTGTATGGAATACATTGGTAGCTCCCCGATATAGCAATGCAAGCAACCTTTGGATGCGCAGGAGTTTTTGGGCAGATGGTGATTTTATGAATGGGAAATATTTTGGAGAAGCCGACCTGACTGAAAATGCTACGGGGAAAAGAGTGCATGTTGTCATTTATAAAAATGGAAACTCTGGTAAATGGATTGAATTTATAACGGCTGATAAAACTGCGTTTCAAAATGAGTTCTCCATTGTGTATCCTGAGGATGGCACCCAATGGGATAAATTATCTGCAATGGTCAACTATAATAAATTTGCTGTGTCAGCAAATGATCTTTCTGGTAACTGGAAATCATCCAGCGGCGCAGGTATTGAGTATTACAATGTTTATACGGGCAACAGTATGGGAATGGCTTCTGCATCCAGCACAACAGAATTTATTTTTCAACCCGGCGGAACTTATACCAGCATTTATAAAGGCGTAGACGGGTTCAATGGAAGTAACCGGTATGTTGGAGAAACCTACAAAGGAAAATGTGTTGTAAGCAATTGGGAAATGACATTAACCAATCGCTTTAAAGGCACCACCGAAAACTTTTCTATTCAATTTGAAGCAGTGAAAGGCGGAAGAATATTACACATGTACCGAGGCTCCATTGAAGAACTGCACCTGTTTAAAATGAAATAACCAAAGAAAATATTTTCAACCGAATAATTTAAATTAAAGGATTTTAAAAATTGCATGATGAATATAAATAAAATACCCCTCGTAGTTGGCTTAAGTGTGCTCGCTTTCAATACTGGTTTTTCGCAGCCACAACCAAAAAAAAATCCAGCTACCCAAAAAGAGCTGGAACAAAGGCAAAATGCAGCCCTGCAACAATTGGATAAGTTAACACCGGAGCAACGAAAAATGATGGAAGATATGGGCATTAAAATTCCGGCCACTGTTCAATTACCTCCAAATGTTACGGATAAACAATTTGCAAAAGCAACCGGCAATATGCTTGTACCTGAATTAGACAATGCAAAGATTGGCCGTATTTTAAAAACTCCGCTTAATAGCCAAACGGTAGTAGATCAACTTAAAAAAATTGATGCTGAAATTTTAAAAGCATTTTCGCAGACGGAAATAGCCGCAGCAGAACAAGCCTGGCAAATGGTTATCAAAAAAAAACCAAACAACGCCACTGCTATCGCCAATGCCAGTGTGCAGCTTTGGATATTTAAAGAGTTTAAAGCAGCAGTTTATATCTCTTCTAAAAACTGCATCAATAATGCGGCAGATGGCAATTCTTTAAACAATCATGCTGCTTTTCTTACCATGGCAGGTGCAGAACAATTGGCCATTCCCTTTTTAGAATACCTGGACAAAAAGAATCCTGAAAATAGCAGCATTTTAAACAACCTGGCACAGGCCTGGTTTGGTTTAGGGGCTCTGGATAAAGCGGAACTTTATGCTACTAAAACCATTAAGCTTTGCAGCTGGCATCCGCAGGCCAATACAATCGTATCTGCTATTGAAGAAAAAAAAGGCAATAGTGCCAAAGCTACAGAAGCTGCAAAAAAGTCTATTGAAAAACTATTTAGTTTAGAAAAGGAAAACCGGCTTAGAAAACTGGGTTACAAATTAACGGGTAAGGATGTTTCCTTTCCTTTTAAACCAAATCCAGATCCATTGGGCTTGAGTAATTTTGAATTGCCGCCCAATACGCCTAAATCAGTTGTTGAAGAAATAAGAAGCGAAGCTGAATGGGAAAAATATTTAAGTGCACTGGAAAAAAAAACTCAGGAAATTGCAGCAAAGAAGCATTCGTTGATAAGCCCCAAACAACAAAAAATGATGCAGGATGCAGAAAACTATATGAATGGAAAAAAAGTTGCTGTGGATGAAAGCAAACCTGTATTTTATAATAAGGCAGCACTGAAATTAAGAGAGCTGGACAGAGATGGGGGCGTAAATTTTCGTTACAATAAAGTAAAAAAAGAGCGGGAACAATTTCTTAAAACGCTTGCAACAGTCGACCCTTACAATGGTGAAAAAAAGATTTTGGAAATAAAACAGGACAACGAAGAAAAAAGAGTTGGAAAAATAAAAGAAGGTGGAGCTGATGATATTATCTGCAAAGACCTATTGGCTTTAGACAATAAATATTTATCTCTCTACAATTCAAAGCTAGATGGGCTAAACCAGGATTTTTTATTGCAAACGAGGCTAAAACTGGATGAGGAAATATTTTGGAAACAGTTTATGTACAAGCCTGCAGAATTTGAAATCATTCAACTCGATTACCAGTTGCAATGGCTGGCTGCTTTGGCAATGCCGAGGTTCAGGACTTATACAGGTGAATACAATACAACTGCCAAAAGGTATTGTTATCCCGAACTTGATAAAAAAGCAGAAAGCACCCGTTCTAAACTTGCCAATTTTAATGATTTGCATTGTAATTATAAAAGCAAGTTAGATTTGTATTGGGGCAGCATCACCACTACCTGCGATAAGATAGAGACGGAACTAAAAGCTGAGATGCTAGGTATAAAACTGTTTGAAACAAAAATAAAACAAGATATGGGACTGGTAAAAGACTGGAACCAGGAATGGTGGCAAACCGCCTCTGAGTCGTTTGTGAATTGTACTGTAGAATTTGGTGTAGAAGCTAGCAAAGGAATAGATAAAGGTCCCTTGAAACTAGAGGCATCTGTAGAAGGCGCAGTAATAATTGAGCTTACTAAAAAAGGTATTTCTGATGTGGGCATAAAAGCGGGAGCCGAAATAAAAGCAGGCGTAAATACTTTTGAAGGCGGCCCATCCAAAGAAGTTACCATCATTGGTGTAGAAGCCACCGCTACTGTAAACGGAGGCTATAGCTCAGAAGGGAAAGGAATATTAGAACTCTTAAATAAATAATAAGGTAAATGAACATTTCAAATTTTATTAAAATAATATTTTGTACAATAACCGTATGTTTATTATGCAACAGTAGTAAGGCTCAAGGCTGCACAGAGGCCGATGATTTATTAAAATTGCCAGGGAAGTTTACCGACCATAACTGGACACCAACTGGCGGACATGTATCATCTTATACTACAGCAGAAAGAAGCATTGCAATAAAAATAATGAATGATCTTGAAGCCATTTTTAAAAAGAATTATTTTGGAACCGGCAGCAATGGCAAAGCTTCCTTCGGGTTTAAAGAAGGAGATTATTTTGGCAATAGTTTTTTTGGGGCCTATGCTTACAATATTGGCTTTTATCAATTCTACTGCAATAAAGGAAAAATTGCTACTGCGCATGAGTTTGGGACAAGTGTAGATATTGCTGCAAATAATCTTATACAACCGGCTCTGCAAGTACCCAACGAGCTATCGTTTGCAGCAGCTAAATTTTATAGTGAAGGCAGCCGAAAGGATATGATCAGGTCTATTCCACTGTTTAATTACGTTACGTTTGAAAGCCCAGAAGAAGGAGAAAAAATAATGAATGGCTCAGGTTATTCTGAAAGTAAGGAAATGTACAGCGATGCATATGACCCAACCCCAAGTATTTACAGAACCTGGTATATCACCCCTCCCAACAAAAAAATTCTAATACCGGTAACCCGAAAAGAATATCTAGAAAGTTTACTGCAGTATTATGAAATCGAAAAAGAGGTATTGCAGAGAGATCGACTCAGGATTATTAAAACGGATAAGGAGACTTTGCAGACCTACGAAAAAGAAAAAAACGGGAAACATAAAAAGGACTATAACTATTTTTTAACCAGTATCAATGAAAATGAAATAAGATTGGCTCATGTTATTAAGGGGTATGAAACTAAAAAAGCTACTGTTGCAGGACTGTTGCAATCAAAACCACAAAGCTGGTTAAAGGAACCTGCAGTTATTAACCCTGATTTATCTTCAAATAGCTATTGCGATAATCTCAGTGAATACAATAAGTCAGGCTACTTTAGTTTTAGTGATTTTTTTTATGAAAAAGCTGGTCGTATTGTTTACAAATGGAATCCAGCACTTTTTAAACAAGCCTCTGTTTGTGCGCCTGTTTTTTTTAGGGTACAGATTCGGTATAAAAAGAATGTTGAATTTTCAATTGCAATACGAGATTACTACACTAAAAATTTAGATTTTGTAGCTATTCAAAAGTTATTGGTAAACCACTAGTAAAAGGTCTAATCTAAATTATTCTACCGGAATGATTTCTTAATATTTTGATCATCCGTTTAACTGTGTTCTATTTTATTCAACCAAATTAAAAGCACCCCAACGGGCGGGGATAGGGGATATTTTGGTGGGGGCTATAAATTAGGAGAAGGGAGTTATAGGAAAATATTCTAATTTGAATTTTGTCTTAATCCGTTTTAGCAGTGTTGTTTTAGCATTTATTTTACCTGTCAGAAGGGCATCGTTCATTTTTTGTGTATAAATGAGTTGCTTAATTTGAGCTAAATGTTTGTTGTATTGTAGAAAGAGTTCTATTTTCATCGCTCAATTACCAAAACAAACTAACATGAAAAAACGGATACTCGTATTCCTTCTATTCATATTGTGTAATACTTTAATGGCACAAGAAACGAATAAATGGTCTTCACACACAAAAACAGCTTCTATTGTTACGGATAAAGCAGTTGCAAGAAAATCTTTTCCAACTGCGTTTAAATTATTCGACTTAGCAACAAATTCTTTTAGGCAAGAATTGTTTTCAGTTGTTGGCAATAATGCTAACAGGCATTCGATTGTTATTTCGTTGCCGACCGCAGATGGTCAAATTGAACAATTTGAAGTATTTGAAGCTTCCAATTTTGAACCTGCATTACAGGACAGGTTTCCTGAAATCAGGGCATTTTCCGGAAGAGGGATTACAGATAAAAGTGCTAGTTTAAAATTGAGTATTTCTCCACAGGGTATTCAATCAATGGTATTCAGGGCAGATAATGAAAATGAGTTTATCGAGCCCTATTCTTTGGATCATAATGTGTATGCAGTATTCAAGTCTGAAAGAAAATCAGGTATGATGCCATGGTCATGTTCTACGGTTGATCAGGGAATGGTTTCTGATATTAATACACAAATCAATAATGCAGGTATTACTGCCAGGTCAACCGGAGATTTAAAGACTTTGCGTTTGGCGCAGTCTGTTACAGCTGAGTATTCAAACTATTTTGGTGCTACAAGTGCATCGCAGGTAGGATTGGTATTGGCAGGTATTAATAATACCCTAACCCGTTGTAATGGTGTTTATGAAAAAGACCTTGCGGTACATTTAAATCTTATAGCAAATACAACTGCTGTTATTTATTATACCGCTTCCTCAGATCCTTATTCTGCTGCAACTGCAGGATCGGGAGGTAC